>NZ_PSVK01000024.1:0-46821 GCF_002931115.1 Rathayibacter sp. AY1E6
CCACCACCCCGCACCCCCCCGTCCTCGCCGTCACCCTCGTCAGCGCGACCGACCCCCGGGACGCCGGGCGGACCGCCGCGCTCCTCGCCGGCAGGCCCGAGTCCCGGATCGACCTCGAGGTCGACCTGCCCGGCGCCGACGGCCCCGCCTTCGCGGAGGAGCTGCACCGGCGCCTCGCCGCCGACGCCGACGACGGTCACCGCGGTCACACCGTCGTCGCCCTCGACGCCGAGGCGGACCCGCTCGAGATCGGACTCGTCCTCGAGCACCTCTGCGCGCAGCGGCATCCGGCCGACACCCGCATCGCGATCCTCGACGTGGTCGCCGTGACGTCGACGGAGGAGATCCTGCGCGTGCTCTGCGGCGGCGCGGGCCCCTCCTTCGACTCGGCGGAGCGCCTCGCCGCCCGCCTGGAGTTCTCGAGCCTCATCGCGCTCGCCGAGCCCCACTCCGACAGCGACCCCGAGCGGACCGCGCTCGTCCGCGACCTCCTGCGAGCGCTCGCCCCCACCGCCGATCTCCTCCCCGCCGGTGAGCTCCCGGCGGCGCCACGGAGGCTCCACCCCCGGCGCGCGCACGCGATCGCCTCCTCGATGGGCTGGCAGTGCGCCCTCAACGGGACCTCGCGGCGCCGCGCCTCGGGCACGACCGTCGAGGAGTTCGTGTTCCGCGATCCGCTGCCCTTCCACCCCGGCCGCCTGAGCGCGGCGGTCCACGGGGAGCTGGTGGCGGAGAAGGTGGGCCGCATCCTCCGCTCCCGCGGCCTGGTGCGCCTGGCGACGCGCGCCGACCGGGTCGGCTCGTGGTCGGTCGCCGGCGACGTGCTGACGCTGGACCCGACCAGCCTGCTCAGCTGGGACGAGGACGCGCCTCTCGGCCAGGAGCTCGCCTTCTTCGGGACGGGCCTGGACACCGGGAGGCTGACCGCCGTCCTGCAGAGCTGCCTGCTCACCCCCGAGGAGCTGCTGGCCGGCCCCGCCGCCTGGGCGGAGTACGCGGACCCCTTCCCGCGCTGGGTGGACGAGCACCGGCACTGAGCCGGGCGTCCTTTGCCGCGCGGGACTCGACGAGCGCGACCCGGCCCCTGCGTCCGAGCGCCGCCCGCCGCGCGCCAGCCGACCGTGCGCCGGGAGTGTGACGTGCGGAGGCTCCCGCCGGGCGGCGGGTGAGTAGGCTGACCGGACAGCACGTGCTCCGGGGTCGGTGGGAATTCCGAACCGGCGGTCACAGTCCGCGAGCCGCAGCCCCTCGAGAGGGGCGGCGGTTGACCTGGTGGAACTCCAGGACCGACGGTGAAAGTCCGGAGGAGAGGCAGCACGAGCGTCGCGCACCACCGCGCGATGCTGAGCGACGGTGCCCGCGCACCGTCGATCGAGACCCCGGAGTTCGGCGACGAACGGAAGAACCGGGAATGACGATCGACTACGAGCACGCGATGCGCCGGGCGCTGGCGCTCGCCGAGCGCGGGCCCGCCCGCGGACCCAACCCGCGCGTGGGCTGCGTGATCCTCGCGCCCGACGGCACCGTCCTCGGCGAGGGCTGGCACCACGGAGCCGGCACCGCGCACGCCGAGGTCGACGCCCTGTCGCACGTCGCGCCGGGCGCCGCCGAGGGCGCGACGGCCGTCGTCTCGCTCGAGCCGTGCGACCACACAGGGCGCACGGGCCCCTGCAGCCGCGCCCTGATCGAGGCGGGCGTCTCCCGCGTCGTCTACGCCGTGCCGGACCCGGGCGAGCGCTCGGCCGGCGGCGGTCGCACCCTCCGCGAGGCCGGCGTCGAGGTGATCGAGGGCGTGCTCGCCGAGGAGGGAGAGCAGTTCCTCCACCCGTGGCTCACCGCGACCCGCCTGCACCGCCCCTTCGTCACGCTCAAGTGGGCCTCGACCCTCGACGGCCGCACCGCGGCGGCGGACGGCAGCAGCCGCTGGATCACCGGAGCGGCGGCCCGTCAGCGCGTGCACGAGCAGCGTGCCGCGCACGACGCGATCCTCGTCGGCACCGGGACCGTCCTCGCCGACGATCCCGCGCTCACCGCCCGCGGCGACGGAGGCGAGCTCCTCGCCCACCAGCCGGTGCCCGTCGTCGTCGGCACGCGCCCCGTGCCGCCGGGCGCCCGCCTGCACGAGCACCCCCGCGCCGTCGTGGTCGAGCGCACCCGCGACCTCGCCGCGGTCCTCGCGCACCTCTACTCCGCCGAGATCCGCAGCGTCTACGTCGAGGCCGGACCGACCCTCGCCTCCGCGCTCGTCGCCGCCGGACTGGTCGACGAGTACCTCGTGTTCCTCGCGCCCGCGCTCCTCGGCGGCCCCCGCCTCGCGCTCGGCGACCTCGGCGTGGAGAGCATCGGCGGGGCCCGGCGCCTCTCCCTCCGCTCGGTCGAGATCCTCGGCGACGACCTCCTCGTGACCGCGCGCCCCGACGTCCTCCCCGCGGGCGGTGCCGGCACCCCGGCCCGCCTCCCCCACGCCCTGCAGATGGAGAATCACTGATGTTCACCGGAATCATCGAGGAGAAGGGCGTCGTGACCGCCGTCGAGGCGGGCGCCGACGCGATCCGCCTCAGCATCCGCGGGCCCCTCGCCGTCGAGGGCGTGCGGCACGGCGACTCGATCGCGGTCTCGGGCGTCTGCCTCACCGTGGTCGAGCACACCGACCAGGGCTTCACCGCCGACGTCATGGCGCAGACCCTGCGGATGTCGACCCTCGACGGCGTGGGCGTCGGCGACCCTGTGAACCTCGAGCGCGCCGCGCTGGTCGGCGACCGGCTCGGCGGCCACATCGTCCAGGGCCACATCAACGGCACGGCGACGCTGCTCGCGATCGCACCGGGCGAGGCCTGGCGGGTGCTGCGGTTCTCGCTGCCGACCGGCATCGCTCCGCTCGTCGTCGACAAGGGCTCGATCGCGGTGGACGGCGTCTCGCTGACCGTCTCGGCGATCAGCCCCGCCGCCGAGCCGGAGCAGTGGTTCGAGGTCTCGCTGATCCCCGAGACGCTCGCCGTCACCACGCTGGGCGCGCGCGCGATCGGCGATCAGGTCAACATCGAGACCGACGTCCTGGCCCGCCACGTCGAGCGGATGCTCGCACTGCGCTCGATCGCGGAGGCCCGCTCATGAGCCTCGCCACCATCCCCGAGACCGTCGAGGCGCTGCGCGCCGGGCGCCCGATCATCGTCGCGGACGACGAGGGCCGCGAGAACGAGGGCGACGTCATCGTCTCGGCCCAGCTCGCCAGCCAGGAGACGATCGCCTGGATGGTCCGCCACTCCTCCGGGTTCATCTGCGCGCCGATGACCAACGAGATCGCCGACCGCCTCGCCCTGCCGCTGATGGTGGTCGAGAACGAGGACCCGCGCGGCACCGCCTACACGCTGTCCGTCGACGCGGCCGACCGGCTCTCCACCGGCATCAGCGCCTCCGACCGCGCGCACACCCTCCGCGTGCTGGCCGACCCCGAGGCGACCCCCTCCCGCCTGAACCGCCCCGGCCACATCCTGCCGCTGCGCGCCGTCGACGGCGGCGTGCGCGAGCGCGACGGGCACACGGAGGCGGCGGTCGACCTGATGAAGCTCGCCGGCCTGTACCCCGTGGGCGCGATCTCCGAGATCGTCGCCGAGGACGGCGAGATGATGCGGCTGCCCGGCCTGATCGCCCTCGGCGAGCGCGAGGGCGTGCCGGTGACCACGGTCGCGGCCCTCATCGCGTACCTGCAGGAGTTCCACTGCGACGCGGAGGTGCCCGTCACGGTCGCGGTCCCGGAGAGCGCGCGGGTGAGCTTCGAGGTCGAGACCACGGTGCCGACCACCCACGGCCCGTTCCGGATCCGCGCCTACCGCGACCGGCAGACCGGAGCGGATCACGTCGCGATCCTCGCGGGAGAGGTCGCCGCGGGGCGGCCCGCCCTGGTGCGCGTGCACTCCGAGTGCCTGACCGGCGAGGCCTTCGGCTCGCTGAAGTGCGAGTGCGGGCCCCAGCTCGACGCCGCCCTCGACACGATCCAGCGGGACGGCGGCGTCGTCGTCTACCTCCGCGGTCACGAGGGCCGGGGCATCGGCCTGATCAACAAGCTGCGCGCCTACCGCCTGCAGGAGGACGGCCTCGACACCCTCGACGCGAACCTCGCCCTCGGGCTCCCCGCCGACGCGCGGGACTACGGAGCGGCGGTCGGGATCCTCGAGGACCTCGGCCTCACCGAGGTGCGCCTGCTCACCAACAACCCCGAGAAGGTCCGCCAGCTCACCGACCGCGGCATCGTCGTCGCCGAGCGCGTGCCGCTCGTCGTCGGAGTCGGCGCCTTCAACGAGGGCTACCTCGAGACCAAGCGCGACCGCATGGGCCACACCATCGACAGCGTCCTCGACCACGACCCCCTCGACGCCGGGATCTCCGGCCTCGCCCTCGACGCCGGGATCGCCGGCGCCACCACGAAGGAGTAGCAATGGCCGGTAGCGGCGCCCCCACCACCTCCCCTCTCGACGGCGCGGGACTGCGCGTCGTCGTCATCGCGGGCACCTGGCACGAGCAGATCAGCGACGGTCTGATCGCCGGAGCGGGCCGAGCCCTCGACGAGGCCGGAGCGTCCTGGTCGCTCGTGCGCGTGCCCGGCTCGTTCGAGCTGCCCGTCGCCTCGAAGGCGGCCCTGGAGGCGGGGGCCGACGCGGTCGTCGCCCTCGGCGTGATCATCCGCGGCGGCACCCCGCACTTCGAGTACGTCTCGGACGCCGCCACCTCCGGGCTCACCACCGTCTCGATCCTGACCGGCAAGCCGGTCGGCTTCGGCGTGCTCACCCTCGACACCGAGCAGCAGGGCATCGATCGCGCGGGCCTTCCCGGCTCGAAGGAGGACAAGGGGCGCGAGGCGGCCGAGGCGGCGGTCTCGACCGCTCTGCTCCTCCGCTCGCTGCGCAGCTGAACCACTGCGGGCGACCCCCGTCCTGGGGCCGCCCGCACACGAACCTGGGAGAACACGGAGTAAAGTGGTCGGGTCGTCACGAGCGACCCCTCTCTCCTCCCCCTCGCCCCAGCGGTCCGCGACGCCCGATCGACGCCCCGCCCCGCCGGCTCAGGGGGAGTCGCCGTCCACACGGAGCCCCTCCCTCATGTCCTCTTCCGCCGTCTCCGACGCGCCAGCAGCCGCCCCGCAGAACTCCCGCGGCCGCGTCATCCTCGCCAGCCTCATCGGCACCTCGATCGAGTTCTACGACTTCTACGCCTACGCGACCGCCGCCGTCCTGGTCTTCCCGTCGCTCTTCTTCGTCAACGAGGACCCGGCCACGGCCCTCCTCGCCTCCTTCGCCGTCTTCGGCGTCGCGTTCATCGCGCGCCCGATCGGGTCGATCATCTTCGGCCACTTCGGCGACCGCGTCGGCCGCAAGGGCACCCTCGTCGCCTCGCTGCTCACCATGGGCGTCGCGACCTTCCTGATCGGCTGCCTGCCCACCGCGCTCACGCCCGGCTGGGAGTTCCTCGCTCCGTTCCTGCTCGTCGTGATGCGCTTCTGCCAGGGCCTCGGCCTCGGCGGCGAGTGGTCCGGAGCCGCGCTGCTCGCGACCGAGAACGCACCGGCCGGCAAGCGCGCCATCTACGGCACCTTCCCGCAGCTGGGCGCACCGATCGGCTTCATCGTCGCCAACGTCCTGTTCCTGGTGCTCGCGAGCACGATGAGCGACGAGACGTTCGCGGCCTGGGGCTGGCGCGTGCCGTTCCTGGCGAGCGCCGTGCTCGTGATCATCGGGCTCTACGTGCGGTTCAAGCTCGTCGAGACGCCCGCGTTCCAGAAGGTCGTCGAGAAGGGCGAGGTCGCCAAGCTGCCCCTCGCCCGCGTCTTCGTCACCAGCTGGCGCCCGCTCATCCTGGGCACCTTCATCATGCTGGCGACCTACGTGCTCTTCTACCTCATGACCACGTTCACGCTGACTTACGGCACCTCGCCCGTCGACGGCGCGGTTCCGGGCCTCGGCTACACGCGCAACGACTTCCTCGTCATGCTGATCGTCGGCGTCGTGTTCTTCGGGATCTTCACGCTCGTCTCCGGCCCGCTCGCGGAGCGCTTCGGCCGCCGGCGCACGCTGCTCGTGGTGACCGCGGCGATCCTCGTCTTCGGCCTGCTCTTCGTGCCCCTGTTCAGCGCCGGCTTCGCGGGCGTCATGGCGGTCCTGATCCTCGGCTTCACGCTGATGGGCCTGACCTTCGGCCCGATGGGCGCCGTCCTCCCCGAGCTGTTCCCGACCAACGTCCGCTACACCGGCTCGGCGATGGCGTACAACCTCGCATCGATCCTCGGAGCGGCCCTCGCGCCGATCATCGCGGTCGCGCTGTGGAGGGCGGCGGGCGGCAGCACCGTGCTGGTCGGCCTCTACCTCAGCGCAGCGGCCGTGCTGACGCTGATCGCGCTCCTGCTCTCCAAGGAGACGAAGAACGCGTCGTACCACGACAACGTCTCGTAGGACTCCCTGCAGAGGACGGCCCGACGGGATCCCCCGGCGGGCCGTCCGCGTCTCCGCTCCCTCCCTGAGCACCGGGCCCGCCCTCTGGCGGCCTGCTCGCAGCGACGACGGGGCAGAATGGACGGCGATGAGCACCACCACCTCCCGGCGCGGCGGACGACGACCCTCCCGCGACGACGGACCCCGCGCCTCCTTCTCGCAGCTCGTGCCCTACCTGCTCGAGCACCGCGGCATCCTCTCGGTCGTCGTGGTCCTCAGTCTGTTCGGAGCGGCGGCGAGCCTCGGCCAGCCCCTGCTCGTAGGCCAGGTCATCACCCGGGTCCAGTCCGGTCTCGATCTCGGCCCGCTGGTGTGGGCCCTCGTCGGCCTGGTCGTGGCCTCCGGGCTCATCTCGGGCTTCGCGCACTACCTGCTCCAGCGCACCGGCGAGGGGATCGTGCTCTCGAGCCGCCGCCGCCTCGTCGCACGGCTGCTGCGCCTCCCCATCCGGGAGTTCGACGCGCGCCGCACCGGCGACCTCGTCTCGCGCGTCGGCTCCGACTCCACGCTCCTGCGCGCGGTGCTGACCCAGGGGCTCGTCGACTCGATCGCGGGCTCCCTCGTCTTCGTCGGCGCGATCATCGCGATGGCAGTCATCGACTGGGTGCTGCTGCTGATCATCGTGGCGGTGGTGGCGGTGGCCCTCGGGCTCGCGCTGACCCTCGGCCGCGGCATCCGCACCGCCAGCCGCAAGGCGCAGGAGAAGGTCGGCGATCTGGCCGCGGCCGTCGAGCGCGCCATCAGCGCCGTCCGGACGATCCGTGCCGCCGGAGCCACCGACCGTGAGATCGCGGTCGTCGACCAGCACGCGACGGAGGCGTACCGCCTCGGGATCCGCGTCGCGCACGTCTCGGCCCTCGTGGTGCCGGTGGCCGGGATCGCCATGCAGGTCGCCTTCCTCGCCGTCCTCGGCGTCGGCGGCTACCGCGTCGCGTCCGGCGCGATCGACGTCGCCCAGCTGGTCTCGTTCATCCTCTTCCTCTTCATGATGGTGATGCCGCTCGGCAACTTCATCGGCGCCATCACCTCGGTGAACTCGGCGCTGGGCGCCCTCGGCCGCATCCAGGAGATCATCGATCTGCCGATCGAGGGCGACGGCGACGCCTCCGCGGGCGGCCTCGGCGCCGGCGTGGCGGAGGAGGCCATCTCCTTCGAGGACGTGGTGTTCTCCTACGAGGAGGGCGCCGTGCCCGACGCGGCGGCCGTAGCGGACGAGCGCGACCGCACCGTCCTGCGCGGCGTCTCCTTCACCGTGCCGCGCGGCAAGCGCACCGCCCTGGTCGGGCCGTCGGGAGCGGGCAAGAGCACGATCCTCGCCCTCATCGAGCGGTTCTACGACCCGGAGGCCGGCGTCGTCCGACTCGGCGGTGTCGACATCACGGCCATCGACCGCGACGCGCTCCGCGCGCAGATCGGCTACGTCGAGCAGGACGCCCCGGTCCTGGCCGGCACCATCCGCGAGAACCTCGTCCTCGGCCGCCCCGACGCCGACGACGCCGACTGCCTCCGGGTGCTCGAGGCGGTGAACCTGACCGACGTGCTCGAGCGCAACCCGCTCGGCCTGCACGCGCCGGTGGGCGAGAGCGGAGTGATGCTCTCGGGCGGTGAGCGTCAGCGCCTCGCGATCGGCCGCGCGCTCCTGGCGGCCCCGCCGATCCTGCTGCTGGACGAGTCCACGTCGAGCCTCGACGGCCTCAACGAGCAGCGCCTGCGCCTGGCGATCGACGCGGTCGCCGAGAACCGGACCCTGCTGGTGATCGCGCACCGCCTGTCGACGGTGGTCGATTCCGACCGCATCGTCGTGCTGCAGAAGGGCGAGGTCGTGGGAGTCGGCACCCACTCCGAGCTCGTCGAGTCGACGCCGCTGTACCGGGACCTCGCCAAGCACCAGCTGCTCGTCTGACGGACGCCGCAGCGGCGTCTCGAGACCGCCGCCGCCTCATGCCGGTCGACCAGCCGCGCAGCGGCGTCCCGAGACGCCCGCACGTCTCGACCAGGAGCCTGCGCCCGCTCGTCCCTCAGCGCGGCGGCAGCCGCAGGGCCCCGTCGAGCCGGATGGTCTCGCCGTTGATCATGGGGTTCTCGACGATGTGCCGCACCAGGGCCGCGAACTCCTCGGGGCGTCCGAGGCGGGCCGGATGCGGCGTCGCCGAGCCGAGCGCCTCGCGGGTCTTGTCCGGCAGCCCGGCGAGCAGGGGCGTGTCGAACGTGCCCGGTGCGATCGACACCACGCGCACGAGCCGGGCCGCGAGCTCGCGCGCGAGCGGCAGGGTCATCGCCGCCACGGCTCCCTTCGACGCGGCGTAGGCCGCCTGCCCGATCTGCCCCTCGAAGGCGGCGACGGAGGCGGTCGTGACGAGGACTCCCCGCTCCCCGTCGACCGGCTCCCGCTCGGCGATCGACGCCGCGGCGAGGCGCAGCACGTTGAGCGTCCCGGTCGTGTTGATCCGCAGCACCCGCTCGAACTGCTCGAGCGGCAGTGGCCCGTCGCGTCCGAGCAGCCGCCCAGGTGTGGCCACGCCCGCACAGCTCACGGCGACGCGCAGCTCCCCCGCCGCCCCCACGGCGCGCGAGACGGCGTCCGGATCGAGGACGTCCCCGGCGATCAGCTGCACGGAGGCGGGCAGACGCGCGGCCTCCACCGCGTGCGGCAGATCGAGCACGACCACGTGCGCTCCTGCGGCGTCGAGCGCCGTCGCCGTCGCGGCTCCCAGTCCGGACGCTCCCCCCGCGATCAGCGCGGACGTCCCCTCGAGTCGCACGGTCAACCCGCCGGAGCGGGGGTGGAGTCGGCGTCGGGATCGTCGGTCGGCTCGCTGCCGGGCTCCCCCGTCGGATCACTGCTCGGCTCTCCGGACGCGAGCGCCTGCGCCGAGCAGTCGGTCAGGGTGGCGTCGTACGCGTCCCGGGCGCGCTGCGCCGCCAGGCGGACCTCCTCCTCCGCGAGCGGGCTCGCGAGCGGCGGCCGGTCGCTCAGGCCGTAGCGGGCGAGGCAGTCGCTGATCAGGCGGGTCATGCGCGCGCCGCTCTCGGGATCGGCTGTGCCGGTGGGCGCCGGGGCGGCGGTCGCGACGGAGCCGGAGTCGCGGACGGTCCCGTCCGGGACCTCCGCGGCGGGACCGGAGCAGGCGGTGAGACTCAGTGCGAGCGCGACTCCGACGAGCAGCGCGACGGGCGGGCGGAGCGTCGTGCGCAGGAGCATGGACGACCTCGTTCGTGACGGCTGCGGGCAGGAGTGCGGCCACGGTAGCGCAGTCGGTGCTTCCGGCGAGCGCTGGGCGCGCTCTCACGTCTCAGTGGCGCCCCCAACGGGGCACAGACTCGCCTCTCAGGAGGTCTCGGCTAGCGCCCACATCGCGACCGCCGACGCCGCAGCGACGTTGAGCGAGTCGATCCCGTGCCGCATCGGGATCTGGACGGCGACATCGGCGGCGGCGAGCGCTTCGGCGGTGAGACCCTGCCCCTCGGTGCCGAGCACGAGGGCGACGCGCTCCGGAGCGCGGGCGGCGAAGTCCCGCAGGGGCACCGCCTCCGGGGTCAGAGCCATCGCCGCGATCGTGAAGCCCGCTCCGCGCAGGAGCCGCTGCGTCGACGGCCAGTCGCCCACGCGCGTCCAGGGCACCTGGAGGACCGTTCCCATGCTGACGCGGATGGCGCGGCGGTAGTACGGATCGGAGCAGCGGGGCGTCACCAGCACCGCATCGGCTCCGATGGCCCCGACGGAGCGGAAGATCGCGCCGACGTTGGTCGGGTCGACCACGTCCTCGAGCACGACGACGCGGCGCGCTCCCGCGAGCAGGCCGGCCGGGTCGGGCAGCGCGGGCCGGTCCATCGCCGCGATCAGGCCGCGGTGCAGGGCGTACCCGGTGAGCTCGGCCAGGAGCTCACCCGGGCCCGTGAAGACGGGGACGTCGAAGCGGCCGACCAGGCGCTCGGCCTCGCCTGCCGACCCGCCGAGGGCGAGCACCGAGCGCGGCCGGTGCCCGGCGGCGATCGCGCGCTCGAGCACGAGCGCCGACTCCGCGATGTACAGGCCGTGCGGACCGCGAGCGTTCTTCAGCGCGACGTCGGTCGCGTGCGCGTAGTCGCGCAGCCGCGGGTCGTCGAGCGCGGTGACCTCGATCCGCTCCACCGGATCAGGCGAAGGGGTCGGGGGTGAGCGTGTACTTGGTGCTGAGGTACTCGTGGATCCCCTCGAGTCCGCCCTCGCGGCCGAGGCCCGACTGCTTCACCCCGCCGAAGGGCGCCGCCGCGTTCGACACCACGCCGACGTTGAGGCCCATCATCCCGGTGGCGAGCCGCTCGATCATCCGCTGACCGCGGGCGAGATCGCGCGTGAAGACGTAGGACACCAGTCCGTACTCGGTGTCGTTGGCGAGCGCGACGGCGTCGTCCTCGCCGGTGAACGGCACGATCGCGAGGACCGGACCGAAGATCTCGGTGCGCAGGATCTCGCTCTCCCGGTCGACCGCCGCGAGCACGGTCGGCCGGTAGAAGTGGCCGGCCCCCTCGATCCGATCGCCGCCGGTGAGCAGGCGCGCGCCGCGGGAGACGGCGTCCTCCACCAGCGCGGACGCCTTCTCGACCGCGCGCTCGTCGATCAGCGGGCCGATGGTCACTCCGTCCTCGGTGCCGCGGCCGACGCGCAGAGCGCGCACGCGCTCCACGATCCGCGCGGCGAACTCCTCGGCGATCGACTCGTGCACGAAGAAGCGGTTGGCGGCCGTGCAGGCCTGGCCGATGTTGCGGAACTTCGCGAGCATCGCGCCCTCGACCGCCCGGTCGAGGTCGGCGTCCTCGAACACGACGAAGGGCGCGTTGCCGCCCAGCTCCATCGAGGTCCGCAGCACGTTCTCGGACGCCTGCTGCAGCAGCGTGCGCCCGACGGGAGTGGAGCCGGTGAAGGACACCTTCCGCAGGCGGGGATCCGACAGGATCGGAGCCGACACGGCTCCCGCCGAGGACGTGGTGACCACGTTGAGCACGCCGTCGGGGAGCCCCGCCTCGGCGAGCAGTGCCGCGAAGGCGAGCGTGGTGAGCGGAGTGAGCTCGGCCGGCTTCACGACGACTGTGCAGCCCGCCGCCAGCGCCGGAGCGATCTTCCGCGTCGCCATCGCGAGCGGGAAGTTCCAGGGGGTGATGAGGTAGCAGGGGCCCACCGGGTGCTGCGAGACGATCATCCGGCCGCTGCCCTCGGGCGAGACTCCGTAGCGTCCGCTGATGCGCACCGCCTCCTCGCTGAACCAGCGGAGGAATTCGCCGCCGTACACGACCTCGCCCCTCGCCTCCGCGACCGGCTTGCCCATCTCGAGCGCCATCAGGAGCGCGAACTCCTCGGTGCGCTCCTGCAGGAGGTCGAACGCCCGCCGGAGGATCTCGCCCCGCTTCCGCGGCGCCGTCGCGGCCCACGACGGACCGGCGGCGACGGCGGCGTCGAGCGCCCGGACCCCGTCCTCCGGAGTCGCGTCGGCGATCGAGACCAGGACCGCTCCGGTGGCCGGGTCCTCGACGTCGATCGAGCCGCCGCCGGAGGCGTCCACCCACTCACCGCCGATCAGCAGCTTCGTGGGGATGCGGGCGAGCAGAGCGGTCTCGGCGGCGCGGGACGCGACGGAATCAGTCACAGGAGGGAACCACTTCTTCGGATCGGAGCGCGCAGACCGCGCCAGGAGGAGCTTCTCGTCCTCCCAGTGTAGGACGGGCGATCGCTCCGGGGGCGGGGTCGCCGGGAGCCTCGAGGACCTGCGCCTCCCTGAGCCCTGTGGAGGGACGAGCCCTCAGACGGACCGCTCGACGCGGATTCCCGCCTCCGTGAGCTCGCGCAGCGCCGCGGCACTCGCCTCCTCGGAGACGCCCGCGATCAGGTCCTCGAGCACGCGGACCTCGAGCCCCGCCCGTCGCGCGTCGAGTGCCGAGGCGCGCACGCAGTGGTCGGTCGCGAGTCCCACGACGTCGAGCGCGGTGACGCCCCGCTCCGCGAGCACGGCGCCGAGCTCCTCGCCCGCCTCCGTCGTGCCCTCGAAGGCCGAGTAGGAGGGGCGGCCCTGCCCCTTGAGGATCTGCACGTCGATCCGAGCGGTGTCCAGGGCCGGGTGGAACCGCGCGCCGTCCGTGCCGGCGACGCAGTGGACGGGCCAGCTGTCGACGAAGTCCGGCTCCACCGCGAAGTGGCCGCCGTTGTCGGAGTCGCCCTCGTGCCAGTCGCGGGAGGCCAGCACCGCGGAGTACCGGTCGGCATGCGCCGCCAGATGCGCGGTGATGCCCTGGGCGACGGCCGCGCCGCCTGTGACGGCGAGCGCGCCGCCCTCGGTGAAGTCGTTCTGCACGTCGACGATCAGGAGTGCGGTGGTCATCGTGGGCCTTCCGGGAGGAGGTGGAGAGGAGGAGCGGGAGGTCGACCCGTCCGGGTCAGGAGTCGGAGAGCGAGGATCCGCAGCGGTAGACGCCCGTCACGAGGGTGTCGATCGCGGTCTTCGCCGAGTCGGAGACGTCGCCGAGAGCGTAGACCGCGAAAGTCAGCTCGGTGCCGTCCGCCGCGGTGACCACGCCGGCCAGTGTGTAGCCGGTGTCGATCCAGCCCGTCTTCGCGCGCACCGCGCCGTCGGCCGCGGCGTTGTCGCCGGCGAAGCGGTCGGAGTAGGAGAGCGAGCCCGTCCGGCCCGACACCGGCAGGCCGTCCAGGAGGATCCCCAGCTGCCCCTCGCGGGCCTGCACCTTCCGGAGCAGCTCGGTGAAGTACGCCGGCGCGACCGCGTTGTCGTCGCTCAGGCCGGAGCCGTCGACGATCGCGATCCCGGACGTGTCGACGCCGTAACCGGCGAGCCCCTGCAGCACACCGGCCTGCTCGGCAGCGAAGTCGCTGCCCGCGCCGGTGCGGATCGCGACGAGCCGCGCGAGCATCTCGGCGATCGCATTGTCGGAGACGAGCAGCATCTGCTGCACGAGCGTGCCGACCGGAGCCGACTCCACCGTGCCGAGAACCGCGGCGCCCGCGGGAGCGGTCCCGGTGGAGACCACGGGCGAGCCGTCCAGCTCGTCGGCGAACGCCTCTCCGGCCCGGCCGACCGGATCCGTGCCGCGCTCGGAGGTCGAGGCCGTGGGGTCCTCGCGATCGCCGTCCACCTGGAGCGCCGTGATCTCGGGCATGTAGCCGTCGACCTGCTCCTTGCGGTTCCAGCTCGGCTGCCAGGTCTCGCCCGAGTAGAGAGAGAAGTCGAGCACCAGCGACGTGATCGGCGTCCCGGCGGTGGACGGGTCCGCCTCCCAGGCGCTCTCGACCTGCGCCGCGAGGTCGTCGAGGTGGGCCGCTCCGGCGTAGGTCGACTCCCGGCCGGTCGGGAGCCGGGTCAGGGTGAGGTCTCCCCCGCCGACGAGGACGACGCTTCCGGGCTCGCTCCCGCGGACCACGGTGGTGGCGATGCGGGTGTCCGGGCCGAGGACCGCGAGCGCCGACGCGGCCGTGAGGATCTTGAGGGCGGAGGCGGTGCGGGACGCGGTCCCGCCCCCGCGGTCGAACAGGACCTCGCCCGTCGCGGCGTCGACCACACGCGCCTGCATCGAGCCCAGGCGCGGGTCGGCGGCGAGCCCCGCCACCGAGCAGGTGCGGAGCGCCTCGGCCGCCGCTTCGGCGGTGGGCCGCGCCGTGGCCGTCGGCGTCGGTGCGGGAGTCGCGGTGGCGGTCGGGGTCGAGACGACGGGCAGCGCCCCGGGCTCCGCGGCGCTGCCGAGGGCCGTCCCCACGCCGAAGGCGCCGCCACCGAGCACGGCGGCCACGAGCACCGCGGCGACCACGAGAGTGCGGCGACGGCGGGGAGGAGGCGTGTCGGTCATCCGCAACAGGGTAGCCACGCGAGTTCGACGCGACCTGGACGCCGCGGATGAGGCCGGGAACTCGCGGATCCGGCCGGGACGTCGCGGATGGCGGGAGAGGGAGCCGCCTGAGGGAATCGAACCCTCGACCTTCTCATTACGAGTGAGACGCTCTGCCGACTGAGCTAAGGCGGCGTGCACGCGGGGCCTGAGCCCCGGACACGATTACACAGCATAGCCTGCTCGCGCCCCCGGGCGTGAATCAGGACGGCGCGGTCGAGCAGAGGCCCCGCGACGGCGGCCGCGACCGCTGCGCTCGGCTCAGGCGAGCGCGCCGCGGAGCTCCTCGAAGGAGCGGGCGATGCGTCCGGGCAGGGCCTCCCGGCCGTCGTGATCGACCCAGGCCGCCCAGGCGTGGCGGACGGCGGCGAGCCCGAGGAGCGTCAGCATCCGCGCCCGGCTGCGCACCCGCTCCGCGTCGTCGTCCTCCTGGCCGAGACGCTCGGCGACGAGCCCCTCGACCGCGAGCTCGAACTCGCGCATGCCCGCGATCTTCAGACCGACCAGATGCGGGTGCTCGCGGAAGAGCGCGCGGCGGAGGACGTGCAGCTCCCGGTCCTCCTCGAGCGGCTCCTCCATCGCGGCGACGAAGACCCGCTGCAGGTCCTCGAGCACGGCGCCCCGGCCCGCGACGAACGCCGCCGCGGTCTCGTCGGCGATGACCGGGAGCCCGCCGACCAGCGCGTCCTCCTTCGAGGCGAAGTAGTTGAAGAAGGTGCGCGTGGAGACGTCGGCGGCGCGCGAGACGTCGTCGATGGTCACCCGCTCCGGCCCGCGCTCGCTCGCCAGGCGGAGGACGGCGATCTCGATCGCCCGCCGCGTGGCCAGGCGCTTGCGCTCGCGGAGCCCGGGCTGCTGCTCGCGGGACCGCTCCTGCTCGGTCAGCACTGCGGATCCACCTCCGGGACGGTCCCCTCGAGCAGGTACGCGTCGACCGCGTCGTTCACGCAGGACGTCGACTTGTTGTAGGCCGTGTGGCCCTCGCCGTCGTAGGTGACCAGGTGACCGGCGGAGAGCTCGCCCGCGAGCGCCTGCGCCCATACGTAGGGCGTCGCGGGATCGTTCGTGGTGCCCACGACCAGGATGGGCGCCGAGCCCTCCGCGGTGATCGGCTCGCGGGAGCCCTCGAACGCCGCCGGCCACTCGCTGCAGAGGATGTCGCCGTAGGCCATGTAGCGGCCGATCGTCGGCGCGGCCTGCTCGAGAGCGGCCTCGTCGGCGCGCATCGAGGCGGTGTCGGCGTCGTAGGAGTAGTCGACGCAGTTGATCGCGAGGAACGCCTCGGTGGTGTTGTCCGCGTACCGGCCGTCCGCGTCGCGCCCGTTGTAGGCGTCCGCGTACTGGAACGCGACCGCGGGGTCGCCCCGGCGGACGCCGGCCAGCATCTCGCTCAGCGCTCCCCACGCCGTGGCGTCGTAGAGCGGGTAGACGATCGCGGTGAACAGCGTGCTCGCGCCGAGCTCACGGCCGTCGGCGGCCCGGATCGGCGAGGCGTCCACGTCCTCGAGCATGCGCTTCAGCTGGGCCATCCCCGCGTCGACGGTGCCGGTGAACGGGCAGTCGTCCGAGCGGAGGCAGTCGGAGAGGTAGGCGCGCAGTGCGCTCTCGAACCCCTTCGCCTGCTCGCGCACCACGTCGAACGAGGTGGCCGCCGGGTCGATCGCGCCGTCGAGGACGAGGCGGCCGACCCGGTCCGGGAACAGCCCGGCGTAGGTCGCTCCGAGGAACGTGCCGTAGGAGTAGCCGAGGTAGTGCAGCGTCTCGTCGCCGAGCGCCGCGCGCAGCACGTCGAGATCACGGGCGGCGCTCGGGGTGCCGACCTCGGGCAGCAGCGGCCCGCTGCGCTCCTCGCAGGCGGCGGCGAACGCGGCAGCGGTCGTGCGCTGCGCCTGGATCCACTCGTCGCTGCCCCGCTCCCCCGGCGTGATGTCGTAGAGGTAGGAGCCGAGGCCCGCGGCGTCGAGGCAGGAGACCGCGGTGGAGGCGCCCACTCCGCGCGGATCGAAGCCGACGACGTCGTACCGGGCGGCGAGCGCGGAGTCGACCGCGTAGTCGGCGCTGTCGCGGATGAAGTCGACGCCCGACGCTCCCGGTCCGCCCGGATTCACGAGCAGGGAGCCGATCGCCGGGCCCTTCGTCGCGGGTCGGCGCACCAGAGCGATCGACGCGGTCTCCCCCGAGGGGTCGTCCCAGTCGAGCGGGACGGTCGCGTCGGTGCAGAGAGCGCCGTCGCCGCAGTCGTCCCAGACCAGCACCTGCGAGTAGTAGCGCTCCAGGGAGTCGTCGACGGTCTGCGGGTAGGGGGTGGAGGTCCGGTCGACGCTCGGGCCGGGCGCGAAGCAGCCGGTCAGGAGGGACGCGGCCGCGACGAGCGCGACGACGACGGCCGACCGGCGCCCCCGCCTCACGCGGCCACCGGACGGCGCGCCGCGACGACGAGCAGCGCCTCGAGAGCGAGGACCGGGGAGACGTTCGCGTCGATCCGCTGCCGGGCGGTCGCGATCGCGTCGAGGACGGCGAGCGTGCGGTCGGGCGGAGTCGCGTCGGCGAGCGCGGTCATCTCGGTCCGGACCTCCTCGTTGATGACGCCGCCGGGCGCTCCGAGCTGGAGGCGCACCACGTCGCGGTAGAGGGAGAGCAGGTCGACGAGGATCCGGTCGAGGCCGTCGCGGAGGCTCCGCGTCGCGCGTCGCTTCTGATCCTCCTCGAGCGCCCGCAGCTGCGAGCGGAGCTGCGCGGGCACGGTGCCCCCGGGCTCGACGCCGAGCGAGCGCAGCGCCTGCTGCCGCTCGGCCTCGTCGCGCTCGAGCGTGATCGCCTTGGCGTCCTCGGTCGCGACCTCGATCATCCGCGCAGCGCCGAGCACCGCGTCCGAGACGCCGCGGAGGCGCAGGGCGATGCGGAGCGTCTCCTCGCGGCGCTCGCGCGCGTTCGCGTCGGTCGCCAGGCGGTGCGCCATCCCGATGTGGCTCTGAGCCTGGCGGGCGGCGCGCTCGGCGGTCTCGGGGTCGACCCCGTCGCGGCGCTCGAGGAGACCGGCGACGTCCTCGACGCTCGGCACGCGGAGCCGCACGGAGCGGACGCGGGAGCGGATGGTGGGGAGCAGATCGGCCTCGCTCGGGGCGCACAGGATCCAGACCGTGCGCTCCGGCGGCTCTTCGAGCGCCTTCAGCAGCACGTTGGACGTGCGCTCGCTCATCCGGTCGGCGTCCTCGATGACCATGACGCGGTAGCGCGACACCGAGGGCGAGTACTGCGAGCTGCTGACCAGCCGCCGCACCTCGTCGATCGAGATGATCACGCGCTCGGTCGTCAGCACGGCGAGGTCGGGATGGGAGCGGGCGGCGACCTGGCGGCAGTCGGGGCACTCCCCGCAGCCGCCGTGGCGGCAGAGCAGTGCGGAGGCGAACGCGTAGGCGAGGTTCGAGCGGCCGGACCCGGGAGGGCCGGTGATGAGCCAGGAGTGCGTCATCGACGACGACTCCCGGCCATGGTCGTCCCGGGGCGTCGAGGCGTCCTGCAGGGCGCCGATGGCGTGCTCCTGCCCGACGAGCTGGCTCCAGACGGTCATGCAACCAGGCTAACCGCGAGCACCGACAGCCGACGCGCCGTCGAGGAGGACGGCGACCCGCTCCCGCACCGCGGCCGCGATCTCCTCGACGGGGAGAGCGGCGTCCACGACGAGGAAGCGCTCGGCGTCCGTCTCGGCGATCGCCAGGAACGCCTCGCGCACGCGCCCGTGGAACTCCGCCTTCTCGGCCTCCAGCCGGTCGAAGCGGGTGCGGGCCGCGTCGAGCCGGCCCCGCGCGACGGCGGGGTCGAGGTCGAGCAGGACGGTGAGGTCGGGCCTCAGGTCGTGGGTGGCCCACTCCGAGAGCCGCCGGACCTCGACGGCGTCGAGGACCCGCCCGGCTCCCTGGTAGGCGACGGAGGAGTCGATGTAGCGGTCCTGCACGACGACCTCGCCGCGCTCGAGCGCCGGTCGCACGAGCGTCCCGATGTGCTGGGCGCGGTCCGCCGCGTAGAGCAGGGCCTCGGCCCGCGGGTCGATCTCGCCGCGGTGGTGCAGAACGATCTCGCGGATCTGCAGGCCCACCTCAGTTCCTCCGGGCTCGCGGGTGCGGACGACGGCCTCGCCCCGCGTGCCCAGCCACTCCTCGAGCAGCCGGGCCTGCGTGGTCTTGCCCGCGCCGTCCCCGCCCTCGAGGGTGACGAACAGCCCGGTCACGACTCCGTCGCGTCCGACGTCTCGGCGGCGGCCGCCGCGGCCGCGCGGCTCGCGGCGGTGGCGCGGGGCGCGGCGGGCTTCTTCGCTGCGGTCGTCTTCTTGGCGGCCGCGGCCGTCTTGGCCGCGGTCGTCTTGGCCGCCGTCGTCTTGGCCGCCGTGGTCTTGGCCGCCGTGGTCTTGGCCGCCGTGGTCTTGGCCGCGGTCGTCTTCGCCGCGGGCTTCCTGGCCGGCGCGCGCTTGGCCGGAGCCTTCTTGGCCGGGCCCTTCGCGCGCTTGTCGGCGAGCATCTGGACCGCCTGCTCGAAGTCGATCTCCTCGATCGTCAGGCCCTTGGAGATCGTGACGTTGGTCTCGCCGTCGGTCACGTAGGCGCCGAAGCGTCCGTCGCGGATCCGGATCGGCTTGCCGCTGACGGGGTCCGCCTCGAACTCCTTCAGCGCGCTCGACGCGCGTCGCGCCCCGTACTTCGGCTGAGCGAAGATCTCGAGCGCCGTCGGCAGGTCGACCTCGAAGATCTGGTCCTCGCTGGTGAGCGACCGGCTGTCGGTGCCCTTCTTGATGTACGGGCCGTACCGGCCGTTCTGAGCCGTGATCGGCTCGCCGCTCTCGGGGTCGTCACCGACCGTGCGCGGCAGGTCGAGCAGGCGCAGCGCCGTCGCCAGGTCGATCGACGCGACGTCCATGGACTTGAAGAGGGAGGAGGTGCGCGGCTTCACGACAGCGGGCTTCTTCGCGCCGCGCTTCGCGGGCACGGGCTCGACGACCTCCCCGGTGGCGGGATCCGCCGCGGTCTCCGGCTCCGGATCGACCTCGGTCACGTAGGGGCCGAAGCGCCCGTCCTTGACGACGACGGTCTTGCCCGAGTCGGGGTTGCTTCCCAGCACGCGGTCGGTCTGCACCGGGGCGTCGACGAGCTCCTGCGCCTTGGCGGGCGTGAGCTCGTCGGGAGCCAGCTCGAGCGGCAGGTTGACGCGACGCGGCGTCTCCTGCCCCTCCTCCTGGGCCACCTCGAGGTAGGGGCCGTACTTGCCGATGCGCAGGGTGATGTCGTCCGTGATCCGGACGGAGTTGATGCTCTTCGCATCGATCTCGCCGAGGTTGTCCACGACGTGTCGGAGCCCGGGGTGCGTGCCTCCGCCGAAGTAGAAGCGGTTGAGCCAGGCGACGCGGTCCTCCTCGCCGCCGGCGATGCGGTCGAGGTCGCCCTCCATCTCGGCGGTGAAGTCGTACTCCACCAGGTCGGAGAAGAAGTCCTCGAGCAGCCGGACCACCGAGAAGGCGATCCAGTTGGGCACGAGGGCGGTGCCGCGCGGAGTGACGTAGCCGCGGTCGACGATGGTGGAGATGATCGACGCGTAGGTGGAGGGCCGGCCGATGCCGAGCTCCTCGAGCGCCTTGACCAGGCTCGCCTCCGTGTAGCGCGGGGGCGGCGAGGTCTCGTGGCCCTTGGCCTCGACCTCGGCGACGACCAGGCTCTGGCCGACCTCGAGCACCGGCAGCTTGGCGTCCTTCTCGTCGCGGGCGCCGTGACGCTCCTCGTCGCGCCCCTCCTCGTAGGCGAGGAGGAATCCGCGGAAGGTGATGACGGTTCCGGAGGCGGTGAACTCGGCGGTCTTCGCGACGTCGCCGGCCGGCTCGGCGAGCAGCGTCACGGTGGCGGTCGAGCCCTTGGCGTCGGCCATCTGCGAGGCGACGGTGCGCTTCCAGATGAGCTCGTAGAGGCGGAGGTCGTTGCCGCGGAGGGTGCCCGAGAGCTGATCCGGGGTGCGGAAGGTCTCGCCCGCGGGCCGGATGGCCTCGTGCGCCTCCTGCGCGTTCTTGTTCTTGCCGGAGTACAGCCGGGGCTTGTCCGGGACGGTCTCGGCTCCGTAGAGGGACGCGGCCTGGGTGCGTGCGGCGTTCAGCGCCTGCTGCGAGAGCCCGGGCGAGTCGGTCCTCATGTAGGTGATGAAGCCGTTCTCGTAGAGCGACTGCGCGACGCTCATCGTCTGGCGCGCCGAGAAGCGGAGCTTGCGCGCCGCCTCCTGCTGGAGCGTGGACGTGGTGAACGGGGCGGCGGGGCGGCGCGAGTACGGCTTGGACTCGAGGTTCGAGACCCGGACCGTGGTGGCGGGGTCACGCAGGGCCTCGGCGAGGGCACCGGCGGTGGACTCGTCGAGGACGGTGACGTCGCCCTTCAGCTGACCGCGGTCGTCGAAGTCGCGGCCGCTTCCGATCCGCTTGCCGTCGAGCCGAGCCAGGCGGGCGTCGAAGCCCGCCGCGGCGTCCGACTCGGGCGCCAGCACGGTGGCGAGGTCCCAGTAGCTCGCCGACACGAACGCCAGGCGCTCCCGCTCGCGGTCGACCACCAGGCGGGTCGCGGCCGACTGCACCCGGCCGGCCGAGAGCCCGGGGCCGACCTTGCGCCACAGCACGGGCGAGATCTCGTAGCCGTAGAGGCGGTCGAGGATGCGGCGGGTCTCCTGGGCGTCGACCAGGGAGGTGTCGATGTCCCGGGTGTTGTCGCGCGCCTTCTGGATCGCGTCCTTCGTGATCTCGTGGAAGACCATGCGGTGCACGGGGACCTTGGGCTTGAGCTCCTCGAGGAGGTGCCACGCGATGGCCTCGCCCTCGCGGTCCTCATCAGTGGCGAGGTAGAGCTCGTCGGCGTTCTTCAGCGCGCGCTTGAGGTCGGCGACCGTCTTCTTCTTCTGGTCGGACACGACGTAGTAGGGCTCGAAGCCGTTGTCGACGTCGACGGAGAACTTGCCCAGCGGGCCCTTCTTCAGCTCCGGGGGGAGGTTCTTCGGCTCGATCAGGTCGCGGATGTGCCCGACGGAGGCGAGCACCTCGTAGCCGTCGCCCAGGTACTGGGCGATGGTCTTGGCTTTCGCCGGCGACTCGACGATCACCAGCTTCTTCGTGCCGGACACAGTTCTCCTCGATTGGTGCTGTCGGGTCGGACGACCAGTGGTCCGACGTCCCCTGCTGCGGGGAGACGGTGCGCGGCGACGTGGTGCGGGGAACGGCGACGCGTCCCCATCGGCGGGGGCGCCCGACAGGCACACCATACACACTGACCCCGGACGTGCTGCCCCCTCCCGAGGACACGGGGACCTCGGGAGGACGCTGGACACGGCCTCGGAGCCGCCTGCCCGGCCTGCCGTCGACGGGGGTGACGCGCGGCGCCGATCGGCGCATGATGAGGCATGGCAACGACGCACACCACCACGACCTCCGCCTACACGGCCAAGCTCCTCGACGGACCGCTGGAGGGCAAGACCCTCCGCCGGGGATACGGCGACGATCAGGCCCCCGCCGCACGCCTCGAGATCCCCGGGGCGAGGGCGGGCTCCCGCTACATCTACCTCCTCGCCGGCGGCCTCGAGCACGACGAGGGCGCGGGCGCCCTGCCGACCGCCGCCGCGTACCGGTACCAGCGACTCTCCTCCGACTGACGCGCTCCCGCGGCGTCGTCCGGACCTCGGTCCGGACGACGCCCGCTGCTGCCTCCGCCCTCAGGGCGGCGGGCCGGCCCTCGACCGCGCCGTGAGGGAGAGCGGACCCGCGGCGACGGCCGCCTCCGTTCTCGCGACGCCCCCGTCGACGTCGCAGAGGACGAGCTCGGCGCCGTTCGCGCGGGCCACGGCGGCGGCACGTCCGCACGGATCCCCGGCCAGCAGGCCGGAGGCGACGTCGGCCGCTGCCAGGGACGAGGCGTCCGCGGCGGCGACCGCTCGCTGGTGCCCGACGACTCCTGCGCAGCCGGCGAGCACGGCGGCCGTCACCAGGATCGTGCCCGCGACGACTCCGATCGCCACGACCGCGGCCGAGCCCTCCTCCCGGTTGCGGACAGCCCCGGGGAGCCGGCGGATCATCCGCCCCCGCCCAGCGCGCAGGACCGGACCGAGACCGGGAGCGACACCGCCGGGAGCGGGCGCAGCCGGGCCGCGACGTCGACGCAGACCAGTCCGTCCTGCTCCCCCGCCGTGAGCGACGCCCCCGTCACCCGGGCGAGCGGCGCGCGGGGGTCGTCGCCCCGAGCCGCGGACCGGGCCGCGTCGGCGGCCGCGTCGACGAGCCGGACGTACTGCGCCGAGGCCGCCACCGACCCCAGGCACAGCGCCAGCACCGCGACCACCGCCGGGAGCACGAGCGCGAGCTCGGCAGTGGCCGAGCCCTCCTCCTGGACGAGCCGCCCGCGCAGCAGCGGAAGGCCTCTCATCCCGCCGCGGTGAGCGCGCGGGTCACCAGGTCGGTCAGGATGCTCCGCACCTCGTCGCCCTTGAGGATGACCACCAGCAGCCCGGCGAAACCGACCGCGGCCATCGTCGCGATCGCGTACTCCGCCGTCGCCGACCCCTCCTCGTCGTCCAGAGCGCCGAGACCTCCCCACCCGGGTCGGCGCCACTCGACGCGCCCCGCGGAGACGTCGATGCCCGTTCCTCCGCCGGACGCCGCACCTCCGCCGCTCCTCGAGCCCCGGCTCGTTCCGGGCACACGACTTCCCGCATCCCTGCTCCTACCGAGTCCTCGACTCCGGGAGACTCCCCCGCCGCTGATCGCCGTGTCACTTCTCATCCGTCCTGCTCCGTTCCGCCCCGCTCCGTGCCCCTCCTCCGAGGATCGCTGACTCCCGATCCCACCGATCGACCCTCCGGCCGATCCGTGGAGACGCCTCCCGATCCCGCCCCTGTGGAGGAGCGGTCGACCGCGTCACGCCGCCACCGAGAACGTCGAGAGCAGCACCGAGACGACCATCGGAGCCACTCCGAGCAGCAGGAACGCCGGCAGCACGCAGATCCCGAGCGGCAGCATCAGGGTCACGCCGAGCCGAGCGGCTCGCTCCCGCGCCCCGGAGGACGCCCGTGCCCGGACCAGAGCCGCCTCGCTCCGGAGCAGGCGTCCGGCCGGCACGCCCGCCGCCGCGGAGAGGGCGAGCACCGGGTCCGCGTCGGAGAGCACGCGCTCGCCCGAGTCGAGCCCGCACTCGGCGAGCGCCGCCACGACCCGGGCGCGCGACGACTCGATCGAGCCGCCACCGGCCAGCGCCACCGAGAGGAGGTCGAGCGCGAGCCCGGGCGCCGGATCGGCCGGGGCCGCGCTTCGGACGAGGCGCCGCGTCCACGCGTGCGCGGCCGCCATCAACCCGGCTCCCCCGACCAGGCAGACCGCACCGGGCACCGTCCCGAGGAGCACGCCGACCACGTCGAAGCCCAGCAGTGCCCCCAGACCCAGCGCCGCCAGCGGCAGCGCGCTCACGACCCTCCCGGTGGCGGAGGGACCGGCCAGAGCCACCTCGATGTCCCGGCGGGCGCGCGCCAGCTCGCGCAGGGACTCCGCCAGCTCGCCGAGAGCGGCGGCGACCGGCGCGCCGGAGTCGGCGGCCACCCGCCACGCGGCGGCCAGCGCCGCCCACGCGGTCGCCTCACCGGTGTCCGGCGCTCGCCGTCGCGGCCGCTTCCGCTCCGAGCCGCTCCGCCGCGAAACCGGCGTCCCGCGCAGCAGCGCCTCCGTCACGTCGCCCCCGCGGCCGGCCTCCTCCGACACCGCCCGGAGCAGTCGCCGCCGCCGCGCGTCCCCGCTGTCCGCCCCCTCCGCCCCCGCGAGATGCCCGAGGGCCGACGCGGGAGCCACTCCCGCCGCGAGGAGGACGGCCAGTCGGTGCACGACGGCCGCGACCTCGTCCAGCCCGTCGCGGCCCGTCACGCGCTCGACCTCGAGGCGCTCGGGAGCGACCCGTCCTCGACCCTCAGGCGGCCGGCCGCGTCGAGCGCGAACGTCCCGAATGCCGCCAGCCGCCGCCGCCCGTCGCGGCGCTCGAGGTGGAGCACCAGGTCGATCGCGCTGACCGTCTGGCGGGCGATCGCCTCGGGCCCGAGTCCCGCGAGGACCCCGAGCGCCTCGAGACGCGCGGGCACGTCCTCGAGGGAGTTCGCGTGGAGGGTCCCCGCACCGCCGTCGTGCCCGGTGTTCAGCGCGGACAGCAGCTCGCGCAGCTCGACGCCGCGGCACTCGCCGAGGACCAGGCGGTCCGGACGCATCCGCAGCGCCTCCCGCACGAGCCGGTCCAGGCCCACGGCACCGGCGCCCTCGAGGTTGGGCTGCCGCGCCTCGAGCGAGACGACGTGCGGGTGCGCCGGCCGGAGCTCGCCGACGTCCTCGATGGCCACGATCCGCTCGGTCGGCGCCGCGCACCCGAGCAGGGCGCCGAGCAGGGTGGTCTTGCCTGATCCACCGGCTCCCGTTATCAGCAGGTTCCACCGCTCGCGGACCGCCCGGCACAGAAGCCGCACTCCGTCGTCGTCCAGCATCCCGGCCGCCTGCAGCTCCCCGAGCGTCCAGGAGTCCGACCGCGGCACCCGCACCGACACGAGCGCTCCCCCGGTCGCCACCGGCGGCAGCACGACGTGCACGCGGACCCCGTGGCGGAGCCTGACGTCCACGCACGGGCTCGCCTCGTCGACGTGCCGTCCACCGGCCGCGACCAGCGCGACGGCCAGCCGCCGTGCTCCGGCGGCGTCGAGCGTCCACTCCGGAACCCGCTCCGCACCACCGCCCCGGTCGATCCAGAGGCCCGCGCCGCCGTTCACGAAGAGGTCGGTCACCGCGGGATCCGCGGCGTGCGGCGCGAGCAGCCCGAGACCGGCGGCGGCGGGCCGCACCGGCAGCGGGTCGCGGCGGTGCTCGGCGGGGACGAGGGGGACGAAGTCGCGGGTCATCCCGGCACGCTAGGAGCCTGTTCCGCGCGCCGGGGCGCTCCCTGCCCGATCGGAGGAGAGACGCCCGCGTCGGCGCCTGTGGAGGAACGACCCGGGCCGGACGCGCGCGCAGGGGCGGCCCGGGGCTCTGGGCAGGGAGCCGCTCCGAGGAGGGGCCCCACGGCGCAGAGAAGCCCAGTCGACGAGGAGACGTCCCGGCAACGCGGAAACGCCCCCGCGAGCAGGGCTCGAGCGGGGGCGTCCCTCCGCAGGATCCGGCGGGAAGAAGGGGGCGGCACCCATTGGGGGGAACAGGTGCCGCCTCGGCGGCGCTGGATTGGGGGGAATCACTTGCGCCGCTGGGCCGAAGTTCATTCGGCCGTATGCAACTGTAGGGGACGGATCGCGATTCGCCAAGCCCGGATCCTGTTCTCTGCGGACTCTTATCCGACACCCGCCCCGCACCCAGCTTGCGGCGCTCGGCGATCCGCGCTGGAGGCGGGCGCTACGGTGGTGCGACGCCGACCGCGCGGGCCGGCGAACGTCTCACTCGCGAAGGAGCGAATCGCAGATGTCCACTCCCCCCGACGCCCCGGCCGCCGACCGGAACGCCATCGACAACCTCCTCCACGAGACCCGCCGGTTCCCGCCGCCGGCCGATCTCGCCGCCGGAGCGGTCGCGACCGCCGCGCTCTACGACGAGGCCGCGGCCGACCGCCTCGCCTTCTGGGCCGACCGGAGCCGAGAGCTCCTGCACTGGCACCGACCGTTCACGCGCACCCTCGACTGGAGCGACCCCCCGTTCGCGAAGTGGTTCGACGACGGTGAGCTGAACGTGGCCTACAACTGCCTCGACCGCCACGTCCTGGCCGGCCACGGCGACCGCGTCGCCCTGCACTGGGAGGGCGAGCCCGGCGACTCCCGCTCGATCACCTACGCCGAGCTCACCGCCGAGGTGAAGCGCGCCGCGAACCTGCTCACGAGCCTCGGCGTCCGCGCCGGCGACCGCGTCGCGATCTACCTGCCCATGATCCCGGAGGCGGTCATCGCGATGCTGGCCGTCGCCCGGCTGGGGGCGGTCCACTCCGTCGTCTTCGGCGGCTTCAGCGCCGAGAGCCTGCGCGCGCGCATCGACGACGCGGAGGCGACACTCGTCATCACCGCCGACGGCGGCTGGCGCAAGGGCGCCGTCTCGCCCCTGAAGCCGGCGGTCGACGCCGCGCTCGCCCTCGGCGGCGAGTCCAGCGTCCAGCACGTCCTGGTCGTGCGCCGCGGAGGCAACGAGGTCGCCTGGCACGAGGGGCGCGACCTCTGGTGGCACGAGGAGATCGTGGCGGTCGACGCCGACCACGTCGCGAAGCCGTTCCCCGCCGAGCAGCCCCTCTTCATCCTCTACACGAGCGGCACGACCGGGAAGCCCAAGGGCATCCTGCACACCAGCGGCGGGTACCTCACCCAGGTCGCCTTCACGCACCGCGCGGTCTTCGACCTGCACCCCGAGTCGGACGTCTACTGGTCGACCGCGGACGTGGGCTGGATCACCGGGCACAGCTACGTCGTCTACGGCCCGCTCGCCAACGGCGCCACCCAGGTGATGTACGAGGGCACTCCGGACAGCCCGCATCCCGGCCGCTGGTGGGAGATCGTCGAGAAGCACGGCGTGACGATCCTCTACGCGGCGCCCACGGCGATCCGCTCCTTCATGAAGCTCGGCCGACAGATCCCGCAGCGCTTCGACCTCTCGAGCCTTCGCCTGCTCGGATCGGTCGGCGAGCCGATCAACCCGGAGGCGTGGGTCTGGTACCGCGACGTCATCGGCGGCGGCCGCACCCCCATCGTCGACACGTGGTGGCAGACCGAGACCGGCGCGATGATGGTGTCCCCCCTGCCCGGGGTGACGACTCTCAAGCCCGGGTCCGCGCAGGTCGCTCTGCCGGGGATCTCGATCGACGTGGTCGACGACTCCGGGACGCCGGTCGGCGCCGACGAGGGCGGACTGCTCGTGATCACCGAGCCCTGGCCGGCGATGCTGCGCGGCATCTGGGGCGACCCGGAGCGGTACGTCGAGACCTACTGGTCGAAGTTCGGCGACCGCTACTTCGCGGGCGACGGAGCGCGTCGTGATCAGGACGGCGACCTCTGGCTCCTGGGGCGCGTGGACGACGTGATGAACGTCTCCGGCCACCGCCTCTCGACGGCCGAGATCGAGTCGGCCCTCGTCTCGCACCCGGTCGTCGCCGAGGCGGCCGTCGTGGGAGCCGCGGACGAGACCACCGGCCAGGCCGTGGTCGCGTTCGTGATCGCGAAGGCGAGCCAGGCCGAGGCGCTGGCCCACGGGCACGACGAGCTCGAGGCCACCCTGAAGGCGCACGTCGCCGAGCACATCGGCGCGATCGCCCGCCCGAAGCGGATCTTCGTGGTGCAGGAGCTGCCCAAGACCCGCTCGGGGAAGATCATGCGCCGGCTGCTGCGCGACGTGGCGGAGGGACGCGCCGTGGGCGACACGACGACGCTCGCGGACACGCAGGTCATGGCGGTGATCTCCTCCGCGATCGCCGCGGACTGACCGGGCGCCGCCCCCTCCCGCCGCGTGGGCCGGAGGGGGCGGTGCGTCAGTCGAAGGCGACGATCAGCTCGACCTCGACGGGAGCGCCGAGGGGCAGCTCCGCCACCCCGACGGCCGAGCGCGCGTGACGGCCGGGCTCGCCGAACACGTCGCCGAGCAGCTCCGAGGCGCCGTTGATCACGCCGGGCTGCCCGGTGAAGCCGGAGGCGGACGCGACGAAGCCGGTGAGCTTCACGATCCGCGTCACCCGGTCGAGCGATCCGATCGCGTCGGCGACGGCCGCGAGCGCGTTGAGGGCGCAGGTGCGGGCCAGGTCCTTCGCCTGCTCGGGCGACACCTCGTCGCCGACCTTGCCGACCATCGGCAGAGAGCCGTCGACGAAGGGGATCTGCCCGGCCGTGTAGACGAGGCCGCCGTGCACGACGGCGGGGACGTAGGCGCCGGCGGGGACCGCGACCGCCGGCAGCTCGACGCCGAGCTCCGCGAGACGCTCGGCGATCACGCGCCGGCCTCGGCGACGGGGCGCTTGAGGTACGCGACGAGGCCGCCCTCGGGACCGGTCACGATCTGGACCAGCTCCCAGCCCTCGTATCCCCAGGTGTTCAGGATCGCCGTGGTGTTGTGGATCATCAGCGGGGTGGTGATGTACTCCCAGCGCGGGACGGACATGGCTCTCCTCGGGTGCGGCCGGTGCGGGACGACTGCTGGGCGCCGCGCGTCGGCGGGATGAGCGCCGCGGCTCGTCCGAGCGCGGCGACTACGCTGATTCTATGTCGGGGCAGGGCGGGACCAGAGTCGTGAAGACCATCGGGGGCGCCGTCGGCGGTCTGATCGGCATCGTCGCCATGAGCGTCGTCGCGGGAGTCCTGGTGGCCGCCTCGGTGACGCCGGCGATCGCGCTGAGCGGCATGGCCGCCGGCAACACGGTGGAGATGTTCGACAACCTCCCCGAGTACCTCGAGATCGGCACGCTCGCCGAGAAGAGCGACGTGTACGCGAAGGACTCCTCCGGCGGCGACGTGCTGCTCGCCTCCTTCTACGCCCAGAACCGCGTCGAGGTGGGCTGGGACGAGATCTCGCCGTTCGTGAAGGACGCCGTGGTCGCCTCCGAGGACCCCCGCTTCTACGAGCACGGCGGCATCGATCTGCTCGGCACCGTCCGCGCGGCCGCGACGACGGCCATGGGCGGGGACGTCCAGGGCGGCTCCTCCATCACGCAGCAGTACGTCAAGAACGTGCTCGTGCAGAAGGCGGAGGCGCTCAGCGATCCGATCGAGCGCGACGCGGCCTACCGCGAGGCCACGGAGACCACTCCGGAGCGCAAGGTCGCCGAGATGCGGCTCGCCATCGGGCTCGAGAAGGAGTACCCGAAGAACGACATCCTGCTGGGCTACCTCAACATCGCCCTGTTCGGCGGCACCGTCTACGGCGTCGAGGCGGCTGCCCGCTACTACTTCGGAGTGAGCGCGAAGGACCTCTCGCTCGCGCAGTCCGCCGCGCTCGTCGCGATCGTGAACAACCCCGAGAAGTTCCGCTTCGACCGGCCCGGCGACCCGGCGAACCCCGCCGCGGAGGGCTACCCGCAGACCCGGGACCGGCGCGACTACATCGTCACCCGCATGGACCTCGAGTCGAAGGTGACGTCCGAGCAGGCGCAGGCGGCCGTCGCCGAGCCCGTGACGCCGGACATCACCGAGCCGAGCACCGGCTGCCAGACGGCCGGAGTGGCGGCCTTCTTCTGCGACTACGTCACCTGGGTCATCAAGAACGACGACGCGTTCGGTGCGAGCCAGGACGAGCGCGACGCCACCTTCAAGCGCGGCGGCTACCGGATCCACACGACCCTCGACTCCGACCTGCAGCAGGCCGCCGTCTCGGCCACCGACGACTGGGTGCCCAAGTCGATGGCGAACGTGAACATCGGCAGCGCGAGCGTCTCGGTCGAGGTCGGCACCGGCCGCATCCTCGCGATGACCCAGAACAAGGACTACTCCAACGATCCGGACCTGACGGGCCCCAACTACACGAGCGTCAACTACAACACCGACTTCGGGTACGGCGGATCCTCGGGATTCCAGGTCGGCTCGACCTACA
This sequence comes from Rathayibacter sp. AY1E6, assembly GCF_002931115.1. Taxonomy (NCBI): domain Bacteria; kingdom Bacillati; phylum Actinomycetota; class Actinomycetes; order Micrococcales; family Microbacteriaceae; genus Rathayibacter; species Rathayibacter sp. AY1E6. Next base: position 29,920 of record NZ_PSVK01000024.1, read on the forward strand.
AGGTGTTCACCCTGGCGGAGTGGCTGCAGGAGGGGCACTCGCTCGGCGAGAGCGTCGACGGCACCCGCCGCGCCTACACGACCTTCCGTGACAGCTGCGAGCCCGACGGCGTCTACTACGGCGAGTCCTGGAACCCCGGGAACGACGAGGGCGGCAACGGAGGAGTGACCACGGCCCTGCAGGCCACGACCGGCTCGATCAACACCTCGTTCGCCGCCATGGCCCAGCAGCTGGACCTCTGCGGCATCCGCAACACGGCGCTGGCGATGGGCGTGCACCGTGCCGACGGGACCGAGCTGCAGAAGCTCGCGCCGACCATCCTCGGCACCAACGAGATCGCTCCGCTCACGATGGCCACGGCCTTCGCCGGCTTCGCGAACAAGGGCACCGTCTGCACGCCCATCGCGATCGACCGCATCGTCGACCGCACGGGCGCCGACGTCGCGCCGCCCGCCTCCGAGTGCAGCCAGGGGATGTCCGAGGAGGTGGCCGCGACCGCCGGCTACGCCCTGCAGCAGGTGGTGACGGGCGGCACCGGCGCCCCCTCCAACCCCCGCACCGGGGTGCCGCACATCGGCAAGACCGGCACCACGGACGACGCGCTGCACACGTGGATGGTCGGCGCGAGCACCGAGGTCGCCACCGCCACCTGGGTCGGCAACGTGACCGGCTTCACCTCCATGCGCGGATTCAGTCTCAACCGGGTGAACGCCGGTCAGGTGCGCCACCAGATCTGGCCGCGCATCATGCGCATCGCCGACGCCAAGTACGGCGGGACGGCGTTCCCGGCTCCGGTCCGCTCGCTCGTCGACGCTCCGCAGGAGGCCGTGCCCCAGGTCACCGGCCAGAGCCCCACTGCGGCGGCCGCACGCCTGCGCTCCGTCGGCTTCACGGTCCGCGTCGACACTTCTCCGGTCCCCTCCGACCGCCCGGCAGGGACGGTCGCGCAGACGAACCCGCCCGCCGGGTCGCGCGTCTCCCGGGGCGCGGAGATCACCCTGCAGATCAGCGCCGGACCGGGCGCCCCGCCCCGCGCGGGCTGAGCCCCCGCACACCCGGCTGCTCCCGAGGGAGCGTCCGGCAGAATGAACGCGGCCGCGCTCGCGGCCGACGTGCGAGAGAAGGACCCATGACCGGACGCACCCGTCGCCCCCTCACCACCGCCCTCGCGACCGTCGCCGCGGCCGGAGCCGTCGCCGCGGCCTGGGGCATCGGCGTCGAGCGGACGCTGTTCACCGTCCGGCGCACGTCGTTCCCGGTGCTGCCCGCCGGTTCCGAGCCGATCCGCGTCCTGCACGTGTCGGACCTGCACATGGCCCCGTGGCAGACGAAGAAGCAGGAGTGGATCCGCTCGCTCCTCGCCCTGGCGCCCGACGTCGTGGTCGACACCGGCGACAACCTCGGCCACCGCGACGGCGTGCTCGGCATCCGCCGGGCCCTGGAGCCCTTCGCCGGGATCCCCGGCGCCTTCGTCAACGGATCCAACGACTACTTCGGCCCTCGGATCAAGAACCCGCTCCGCTACTTCGTCGGCCCCTCCAAGAACCCCAAGCAGCACGAGGCCGATCTCGACACCGACGGGCTGACCGGCTTCTTCTCGGACGGGCTCGGCTGGGTGGACCTCAACAACCGCGCCGAGAGCATCACGGTGAAGGGGACGCGCATCGAGTTCTTCGGCGTCGACGACCCGCACATCGGCCTCGACCGCATCGACCTCGTCGCCGGAGCCGTGGACGAGCTGCGCGGCGCGGAGGACGGACCGGCCGGGGTCAGCATCGGCGTGGCGCACGCGCCCTACCAGCGCATCCTCGACGACTTCGTCGCCCGCGGCGCCGAGGTGATCCTCGCCGGGCACACGCACGGCGGGCAGGTCTGCGTCCCGGGCTTCGGCGCCCTCGTCACCAACTGCGACATCCCGCGCGACAAGGTCGCCGGCTCGACGACGTGGGACAACGGACTGCGCAGCTCGTACCTTAACGTGTCCGCCGGAGTCGGCACCTCGATCTACGCACCGGTGCGCTTCGCCTGCCGGCCCGAGGTGACCCTCGTCACGCTCACTCCGGCGGCCTGACGAGGGGTGTCCGACGGCGGTCCGGAAATCGGCTACTATTGTCGAGGCTCGTGAGCGGTTCTCCGTGATGAGCACACCGGGGTGTGGCGCAGCTTGGTAGCGCGCCTCGTTCGGGACGAGGAGGTCGTGGGTTCGAATCCCGCTACCCCGACCGGTGAGAAGCCCGGCCAGGATCGATGATCCGGCCGGGCTTCGTCGTTCCCGGGGCGTTCTCGGAATTCTGCTGTGGCGGGGCTCGCCCGCAGGCGGATGCTCGCCCGGGCCGGAGCCCGGGCGACGACGGAGCCGGCGCGATCACCGCCCCGCGCTCTCCGGCTCGAGCACCCCTGTCGGCGTCCCGAGCGTCCTGCGCACGGCCGTGCCTTCGGCCCACTCCCCCGCGCCTCCCGGCCCGATCCCAGCAGCCGGGAGCGAGACTGTTCTTCCGCCGTCGTCGCCGCCCCCGCCCGACGACCGACGAGAGGAGCACCGTGACCCGGTCGCTCACCCGCCTCACCCTCGCCATCAGCGTGCCCTACGTGGTCGCGCTCGCAGCGATCGCCTTCTGGCCGACGCCCGTCGATGCGGGAGTGCGGGGGGATCTCGGCCGGGTGACCTCCTGGTTCGCCCGGCACGGCCTCCCGATGGTCGACTACGCGTTCATCGAGTCGACCGCCAACATCGCCCTGTTCGTGCCCCTGGGGCTGCTCCTGGCCCTCAACCTGCGGCTCCGGAGGGCGTGGGTCGCTGTGGCCGTCGGCGCCGTCGTGAGCTCGCTGATCGAGGCGGGCCAGCTGCTCTTCCTCTCGGCGCGCTTCGCGACCGTCGACGACGTCGTGATGAACACCTCCGGCGCGCTTCTCGGCGCGGTCGCCGGCGTCCTGCTCCGGATGGTCGTCCGCGCACGACGACGCCGGAGGGCGGCGGAGTGGGACGACGCCTTCGCGCACATCCCCCTCCGCGGCACCTCCGGCGTGGTGGCGGATCAGCCGAGCCGCGTCCGCTGAGACGACGGCTCCGCCGCGTCAGCGGCCGAGGCCGCGGTACTCCCAGCCGGCCGCACGCCAGGCGGCGGGGTCGAGGCAGTTGCGACCGTCGACGAGGAAGGTGTTGGCCACCTTCGCCGCCGTGGCCGCGGGGTCGAGGGCGCGGAACTGCTTCCACTCCGTCACGACGACCACGGCGTCGGCACCGGCCAGCGCCTCGTCGACGTCGGTCGTGTAGGTGATCTCGGGGTAGCGGCGGCGCGAGTTCTCGATCGCCTCGGGGTCGGTCGCGACCACGGTCGCACCGAGGTCGTGCAGGCGAGCGGCGACGTCGAGCGACGGCGAGTCGCGGATGTCGTCCGACTCCGGCTTGAACGCCAGACCGAGCACCGCGATGCGGCGGCCCTCGACGGAGCCGCCCAGGCCCTCGGTGACGAGGTCGACGACGCGCTGACGGCGACGCAGGTTGATCGCGTCGACCTCTTTGAGGAAGGCGACGGACTCGCCGACGCCGAGCTCGTCGGCGCGGGCAGAGAAGGCGCGGATGTCCTTCGGGAGGCAGCCGCCTCCGAAGCCGATGCCCGCGTTCAGGAAGCGGCGGCCGATCCGCACGTCGTAGCCGATCGCGTCGGCGAGCTGCGTGACGTCCGCGCCGGTGACCTCCGCGATCTCGGCGATCGCGTTGATGAACGAGATCTTGGTCGCGAGGAAGGCGTTGGCCGAGACCTTCACCAGCTCGGCGGTGGCGTAGTCGGTGACCACGAGCGGGGTCTCGGCCGCGAGCGCCGTCGCGTAGACCTCGTCGAGGGTCGCCTTCGCCGCTGCTCCGGCCTCGCCCGCGGGCACGCCGTAGACGAGCCGGTCGGGGCTGATCGTGTCCTTGACCGCGAAGCCCTCGCGGAGGAACTCGGGGTTCCAGGCGAGGGTCGCACCGGAGGAGGCGATGCGGTCGGCCAGGCGGGCGGCGGTGCCGACGGGGACGGTCGACTTGCCGACGACGAGGGAGTCCGCCTCGAGGTAGGGCAGGAGACCGTCGATCGCCGAGTCGACGTAGGTCATGTCCGCGGCGTTCTCGCCCGGCTTCTGCGGGGTGCCGACGGCGACGAAGTGCACGGCCGCACCGGCGGCGTCGGCCATGTCGGTCGAGAAGCGCAGGCGCCCGGAGGCGACGCCGGAGGACAGCAGCTCCGGGAGGCCGGGCTCGAAGAACGGCGCGGTGCCGGCGGCCAGGGCGTCGATCTTCTTCTGGTCGACGTCGATGCCGATGACGTCGTGGCCGAGCTCGGCCATGGCGGCAGCGTGGACGGCACCGAGGTAGCCGCAGCCGATGACAGAAAGCTTCACAGGGGTTCTCCGAATCGTGGCGGGTTCGTGTCGCGGTCGCGACGGTGAGGAGGAGCGATGCGATGCGGCGAGGCGTCAGCGCGCCCGCGGACGCGCGACTACCGCCGCGCCAATGCTCTCAGATCGCGGGAGACGTCGGCGACAGCCGCCGCGATCTGCGCCGCCACGCGCTCGTGCACGGCCTCGCTGCGGCCGATCGGGTCCTCGATGTCGTCGCCGCCCTCGCCCCGCGGGGCGCGCCCGCGGTGGGCGGCGGCGAGCCGCACGACGGCGCGGAGCCGCGCGGCGGGGTCCTCGACCGTCGGCAGCGGCACCTCCCGCAGCACGAACGGCAGCACGCGGGCGAACTCGAGCAGCGTGAAGCCGCGGAGGAGGAGCGACGGGAAGCGCCGGGAGGCGTCGACCAGGTGGTCGCGCGTCATCGTGAGCAGGAGGTCGGCGTCGCCGACGATCGCGTCGCCGAGCACCGCGCTCGTGTGCGCGGCCGGGTCTCCCCCGTGCTGAGCCGAGAAGCGGGCCGAGACCGGGTCCATCGGCAGTCCGTCGCGCGTCCTCACTCCGGCGCTCGTGAACGCGAAGAGCGGACCTCCCGCGGGTGATGTCGCGTCGGCGAGTGCGGCGCGCAGCAGCTGCTCCGCCATCGGCGACCGGCAGATGTTGCCGGTGCAGACCGAGAGCACGGTGAAGACGGGGGCGGCGGAGGCGGCGACCGGTTCGTCCGGTCGCCAGCTCCGGCGGGCGGGGCGGGCGGAGTCGTCTCCCGGGAAGATCATCGCGGGGCGCTCAGGCCGAGGTCGACGCGGGCTCGGGCTCGACGGCCGTGTCCGGGCGGGCACCCGATCGCTCGGAGCCGTAGTAGCTCGTGTAGTAGTAGCCGTAGCCCCGGCCGACCTGGCCGCGCGCGGGCACGCGGTTGAGGATCACGCCGAGGGTGTGGCCGCTGACCCGCTCGATGTTCTGGATCGCCTTGCCCAGCTCGTCGGTCGTCGTCCTGCCCGCGGAGATGACCACGAGCGCGCCGTCGGTGCGGGCGGTGAGGATGGCGCCGTCCGTGACGGGCAGGAGCGGCGGCGCATCGACGATCACGATGGCCTCGCGAGCGATCTCGTGCAGGAGGATGTCCATGCCGTTGGAGCCGAGCAGCTCGGACGGGTTCGGCGGGATCGACCCGGCTCCGAGCACCCAGAGGTTGCCGGACGGGCCCCACGGCTGCAGGACGTCCTGCAGTTCCGCCTTGCCGATCAGCAGGTCGGTCAGGCCGACGCCGGGAACGAGGCCGAACGACTTGGCGACGGTGGGCTTGCGGAGGTCGCCATCGACGACGACGGTCCGCTGGCCGGAGGCGGCGAGCGTCACCGCGAGGTTCGCGGTCACCGTCGACTTGCCGTCCGAGGGCAGCGGGCTCGTCACGACGATGATGCGCGGCGGGCTGTCGATGTTCATGAACTGCAGGTTCGTGCGGAGCTCGCGCAGCGCCTCGGCGAGTGCGTGCTTGCCGTCGGCCTTGATGTAGTCGGTCGTGTCGGCCTCGGGGACGATGCGGTTGGTCTCGCTGAGGCGCTTGTCGACGGGGAGGGTGCCGACCACGGGGAGGTCGAACAGGCGCTCGACCATCTCGGCGGTGCGGATGCGCCGGTCCAGCGTGTTGCGGACGAACGCGTAGACGAGACCGAGGACGAGGCCCGCGAGCGCGCCGACCGCGAGGACGAGGCGCAGGTTCGGGAACGCCGGCGAGGACGGGAGCGCCGCGGCCTGCAGAACGGTGAGGGAGACCGTGTCGCCGACGCCCGTCTCCTGGTTGACCTGCTGCACCTTGGTGGCGATGGCCGCGACCCAGGCGTCGGCGAGCTTCTGCGCGCCCTCGGGGGTGGAGGCGGTGGCGCTGACCTTCATCACCGGGGCGACCGTGTCGGCCTGCACCGTGATCGCCGAGATCAGCGTGGCGGGCGAGACGTCGAGGCCGAGGCTGTCGATCGCGATCTGCGCCACGTCGCGCGAGGTGGCGATCGGGACGTACGTGGCGAGGCTCGACTTGGCGACGGACTGCGCGATCTGCTGCGTGTAGATCGCCTGGCTGTCGTCGGCACCGGTGGTGGCGACGGAGACCAGGCCCTGCGAGTCGGCGACGTACCGCGGCTTCTGCGTCAGCGACCAGCCGAAGGCGACGAGAGTGCCGAGGAGGATCGCCGCGACGATCGGGATCCAGTGGTCGCGCAGCAGCCGGAGGACGTCTCGAAGTTCCACAGAGTCAGATTTCCTTCGCTGGTACGGATCACGCGGCGGGCGCCGGCGACGGGTTCTTCCGAATTCTGACACAGCGCTTCCGCGCCCTCGGCGCCAGGCGCGTCAACCGTGCCACCTGTCGGGGGTGGGCTCCGGCGGAGTCCCTCTCGTGATCACTCCGAGGCCCTCGAGCTCGACGACCGCCGACTCGACGACCGCCTCCGCATCGACGCCGGCGGGCGGCGGGCCCGCCTCCTCGAGCACCGCGGCGACGAGACCGGGCAGATCGGAGCCCCGGCCGGCGTGGCGCCAGATCGTCGGGCCGATGCCGGACAGGCGCACGAGGGTGCCGCCGCAGAACACGAGCAGCTGGCCGTCGGCGAGCTCCACCGCGTCGTCCGCAGGGGTGCGCAGGACGGTGCCGGGCAGGGCCTCGCCCACAGGGTCGAGCTGCACGGAGACCACGTCGGACCAGGCGGACGGGGCCTCGGCGCCGAGGGACGCGAAGACCTCCTCGACCAGGTGCACCACGCTCGCGGCCTCGGAGTAGACCAGTCGCCGGACGCCGCCCAGCGCCGAGAGGGTGCGGACGAGATCGGCGATCGGCCGCGGTCGGGCCGAGAGGTACGAGGTCTGCGGCACCAGATCCTCGATCGCGTCGACCGGGTCGACGTGCTCGAGGAAGGGCGTCCCGACGCCGTCGCGGCGCTCGAGCAGGAGGACGCCCGCCAGACGCAGGGGCGCCTCCGGGACCGGTCGGAGGGCGAGCGACCCGGGGGCCAGCTGCGCCTTCGGCGCCGATCCGGTCAGCGGCTTCACCGACAGCGGCTTGGGATAGGGCAGGACGCGCCCCTCCGGGGTCACGCCGACCGTCTCGTCGGTGACGTAGCCGAAGCGGGACCCGAGCGTCCGGGCGATGGTGGTCTTGCCGGTCCCGGAGGCGGCGACGAAGGCCAGCACGCGGCCGGACTCGTCGGAGATCCCGCAGGCGTGGAGCATCAGCAGGTCGGCGCGCCGGGCGCCGATCGCCTCGAGGGTCAGGGTCGAGGTCAGGGACTCCTCGAGCTGCGCGAGCGTGGCGCTCGAGACCCGGGGCGAGCCGTCGACCGGGACGGAGGGATCGTGCCCCACCTCGGCGAGGACGTCGCGTGCTCCCGCGTCGGGCTCGGACGCGCAGGCGGCCCAGCTGTCGGCGATCCGCGCCGCGTCCTCGTCGCCGACGCCGCGTCCGAAGACCACGCGGAACGGGGTCTCGAGGACCGAGACGGACAGGGTGCGGGGCTCGGCGCCCCTCCCCCCGGCGATCAGTACGCCCCGTCGCGGGCGAGGACGGCGCGCGCGGTCTTGAAGAGGATGACGATGTCGCCGGTCATCGACCAGTTCTCGACGTAGTACAGGTCGAGGCGGACGGTGTCCTCCCACGAGAGGTTCGAGCGTCCGCTGACCTGCCAGAGCCCGGTGATGCCCGGCTTCATCAGGAAGCGGCGGTGCACGTGCTCCTCGTACTGCTCGACCTCGCGGGCCAGCGGCGGGCGGGGGCCGATCAGGGACATGTCGCCGCGGAAGACGTTCAGGAACTGGGGCAGCTCGTCGAGGCTGAAGCGCCGGAGGATCGCGCCCACCCGGGTGACGCGCGGGTCCTTCGCCATCTTGAAGAGGATCGAGTTCCCCTCCGCACGCTGCTGCGACGCGAGAGCCGCCAGTCGCGCCTCCGCGTCGACGACCATCGAGCGGAACTTCAGCATCTCGAAGGTCGCGCCGTTCAGACCGATGCGCTCCTGCCGGAAGAGCACGGGCCCGGGGCTGGTGACCTTGACCAGCACGGCGACGACGACGAGCACCGGCGCGCTGAGGATGATCAGCATGGTCGACGCGAGGATGTCGAAGAGGCGCTTGGCGAACCGCTGGCGGCCGTCGAAGCGCGGGGTCTCGACGTGGATCAGCGGAAGGCCCGCGACGGGGCGGGTGTGGATGCGCGGACCGCCGATGTCGGTGAGGCTCGGCGCCACGACGAGGTGCTCGCGCCCGGGCTCGAGCGTCCAGCTCAGCTCGCGGATCCGCTGCGGCGCCAGCTCGTCGGAGCTCGTGACGACCACCGTGTCGGCGCCGGTGGCGTCCATCACGGCGCGGACGCCGTCGATCCCGGTGAACCCGTGGACCGCGAGGCCCGAGAGCTCCTGCTCGCTCCGCAGCGCGTCCGCACCGCCGACCGAGGTCGAGACGGCGCCGACGAGCTTGTAGCCGGCCTCGGTGCCGCGGCGCAGCTCGCGTGCGGTGTGCAGGACGCTCGCGCGGGAGCCGAGGAGCACGACCTGGCTCGAGAAGCGGCCCGCCCGGCGCTGCCGGGTGAGCCAGGAGCGCCAGACCAGGCGGCCGACGCAGATCAGCACGATCCCGGCGGGGAACGCCGTGATGATGTAGCCGCGCGCGAGCAGGATCTGGAGCAGGTAGGCGATGATCGCGACGATGCCGAAGAGCCAGATGGAGGCGTCGACGACGCGGCGGTACTCGACGTAGCCGGTGCCGACGATCCGGCGGTCGCGCGTGTCGAAGACCTGGAGGGCGAGGAGCCAGCCGACCGACAGGGCGACGGACACCCAGGTGTAGCTGACCGCGATGTCGGCGGGGTTCTTGAACCCCAGGTCCGAGTTCAGGTTCAGGTCGAACCAGAAGAGCTGCGTGCCGAAGACGGAGAGGACGATCGCGACGACGTCCGTGATGAGCAGCCGTCGCCGGTAGTCCTGCTCCCACGACGGCCGACGCCTCAGCGGTGCCCCTTGCGCCGTCATCGTTTCCCCCGACCTTTCCTGCTGCTTCGAAAGGCGTAATTCCGTTTCCGGTGTTGTCACGTCGTCAGGCTACCCACTTCCTCGTTTCGGAGGGGTGTCGCGCCGGTGAGGAACGCTCGACCGGTCACCCGCGGAGCCGGCCGCGGCTCTCCTGGAGGTAGCACGCGCCGCACAGCGACTCGTAGGTGACCGCCGTTCCGTCGATCGCGACCTGATCGCCGTCGAACACGAAGCGGCCGTCCACGACGCGCCCGTTGAAGATCGCTTTGCGCCCGCACCGGCAGATCGTCTTCAGCTCCTCGAGGCTGTGGGCGATCTCCAGGAGCCGCCTGCTTCCCGGGAACGCGGCGGTGCGGAAGTCCGTGCGGATGCCGTACGCCAGGACGGGCACGTTCTCGAGGATGGCGATCCGGAGCAGATCATCGACGTGCGACTCCGGCAGGAACTGCGCCTCGTCGACGAGCAGAGCACTCACGTCGCGCTTCGACTCGGCCAGCACGCGGGCCCGGGCGGCGGTGAAGACGGCCACCGGGTCCCCGTCGGGCTCGAACAGGATGTCCACCGGACGGGTCACGCCGAGCCGCGACACGATCAGCTCCTCGCCCTTCGTGTCGACGGCCGGCTTGGCCAGCAGCACCCGGTGCCCGCGCTCCTCGTAGTTGTGCGCGGCCTGCAGGAGCGACGTGCTCTTCCCGCTGTTCATCGCTCCGTAGCGGAAGTACAGCTTGGCCATCAGGTCTCCTCGGGGCGGGTCCGGGGGCGGGGCCCCCGGGGTGAGCAGGGGCCGGTCACGGGAGGAACCCGTCCTCGCCGGCGCGGCGGATCAGGTCGGCCCGGCGGCTCGCGGGCCTGCCGACCGCGACGTACTTGCGGCGCACTCGCTGCAGGTAGGTCTTTGCGGTCTCGAACTGCACGTTCATCTTGGCGGCGACCTCGGGGGTGCTCGATCCGGACGCGTAGAGGCGCAGCGCCTCCAGCTCGCCGGCGCTGAGCCGTGGGCGCTGCTGCGCCGCGACTCCGGACGGCAGGGGCCGCCACTGCGCGGACGAGACGTCGGCCGAGCGCATCTCGAGAGCAGCGCGGGTCTGCTCCATCACCTCAGCGAGCAGGCGCGACTTCGCCAGGTGCCGCACGGCTCCGGCCTTCAGGGCGCGCTCGCGGACCTCGTCGTCCTCGCTCGCGGAGAGCGCCACGACCGCGGCTCCCGCCGCCCGGCAGGTCCGGATCCGCGCCTCGATCGAGATCGGCTCGCGCAGCTCGACGTCCATCACGACCACCTGGGTGGGGAAGACATCGCTCGTCACCAGGTCGTGCCAGGTGGAGGCGGCCACGACGACCTCGAAGTCCGGGGCGTGGGTGCGGATCCACGCGCTCGTCGCCGCGAGCAGGTCCTCGCGCGGGTCGAGCAGGCCGAGCCGGACCGCACGGGGTGGCGCGTCGCGGGCGCTCCGGGCGGAGGAGCCCGAGGGCTCACCGGAGCGGGTGACCATGCGGACGATCCTAGCCGCGGCCGGGCCCGCCCCCGGCTCAGAACAGCGTCGGCTGCCCGACGCCGGGCAGGATCGCGGCGCGCTCCGGCCCGAGCTCCCCGACCAGCAGCCCGTCGTGCTGGAGGGAGCGCCGCTCGCCGCCGAGGGTCCGCAGCGTCCCCAGCGAATTCAGGGCGGAGGACTTGACGGAGCCGGTGGCCGGGTCCTCCTCGCCGCGCTCGAGCCCGTGCGCGCGCATCAGCGGGCGGATGCGCGCGGAGAGCCAGCGCCGGTACTCGAGAGGCGCGTAGGCGTCGCGGCCCGGGTAGAGCGCTCGGTACTTGTCGACCAGCTCGGGGTGCTCCTGCCCGAGCCACTGCAGGAACCACTCCTTCACCCCGGGCTTGAGGTAGAGAGTCGAGTACATGATCGTGCTGGCGCCCGCCTCGCGGCAGGCCCGGAGCGACTCGTCGAGGTGCGCCCGGGTGTCGGTGAGGAACGGCAGGATCGGCATCAGGAACACCGAGCAGTCGAAGCCGGCCTCCCGTGCCGCGGTGACCGTCGCCAGCCTGGCCGCCGCGGTCGGCGCACCCGGCTCGACGGAGCGCTGGAGGCCCTCGTCGTAGACGGCGATCGACACTCCGAGGTCGACCGGGACGTGCTCGGCGGCCTCGCGGAGCAGCGGCAGGTCTCGCCGCAGCAGCGAGCCCTTCGTGAGGATCGAGATCGGGGTGCCCGAGGCGGCGAGCGCGGCGATGATGCCCGGCATCAGCCGGTAGCGGCCCTCGGCGCGCTGGTACGGATCGGTGTTGGTGCCGAGTGCCACGGGGTGCCGCTCCCAGCTCGGCTTCGCGAGCTCCCGGGTGAGGACCTCGGCGACGTTCACCTTCACGACGATCTGCGAGTCGAAGTCGCGGCCGCCGTCGAACTCGAGGTACTCGTGCGTGGGCCGGGCGAAGCAGTAGGTGCAGGCGTGGGTGCAGCCGCGCATCGGGTTGATGCTCCAGCCGAACGGCATCTTCGAGGAGGTGTGCACGCGGTTGAGCGCCGACTTCGCGAGCACCTCGTAGAAGGTGACGCCCTCGAACTCCGGCGTGCGCACCGTCCGCACCAGGTCGGTGAGCTTGACGAGGCCGGGCAGGGCGGCCTCGTCGGCCGTGCCGATCGACTGCCCGCTCCACCTCATGGAGCCATTAGAACATACGTTCGAACGGATCGCAGCCGATCAGACCGAGGCGGACAGCTCCAGCGTCTCGGCGGTCGCGGTGACCGTCTGCTCGGCCTTCTCGGGCGCGTCGTTGAGGGTCGAGCCGTAGCTCGGCACCAGCGCGCGGATCCGCGGCTCCCAGGCCTTCATCCGGTCGGGGAAGCACTTCTGCACGATGTCGAGCATGATCGGCACGGCGGTCGAGGCTCCGGGCGAGGCGCCGAGCAGGCCGGCGATCGTGCCGTCCCCTCCGGTGATGACCTCGGTGCCGAACTGCAGCACGCCGCCCTTCTTCTCGTCCTTCTTCATCACCTGGACGCGCTGGCCGGCGGTGATCAGGTACCAGTCCTCGTCGCGGGCGGTGGGCAGGAACTCGCGCAGGGCCTTCATCTTCTTGCCACGGCCGGCGAGCACCTCGCCGATCAGGTACTTCATCAGGTCGAGGTTGTCGCGGGCGACCGCGAGCATCGGGCCGATGTTGTGCGGCCGGATCGACAGGGGCAGGTCGAGCCACGAGCCCCGCTTCAGGAACTTGGGCGTGAAGCCCGCGTAGGGGCCGAAGAGGAGGGACGACTCGCCGTCGACGACGCGCGCATCGAGGTGCGGCACCGACATCGGGGGCGCGCCGACGGCGGCCTTGCCGTAGACCTTCGCCTTGTGCCGGGCGACCAGCTCGGGGTTGTCGGTGCGGAGGAACTGGCCCGAGATCGGGAAGCCTCCGAAGCCCTTGATCTCGGGGATGCCCGACTTCTGCAGGAGGTGCAGCGCACCGCCGCCGGCGCCGACGAAGACGAAGCGGGCGGTCACCGACTGGGGCGTGCCTCCGACGACCTGCTTGAGGTCGAGGCGCCAGGTGCCGTCCTTCTGCCGGGTGATGTCGGTGACCTCGCGGCCGGTGTCGAGCGTGCCGCCGTGGGCGACGACGTGGTCGAACAGCTGGTGGGTCAGCGAGCCGAAGTCGACGTCGGTGCCGGCCGGCATGCGCGTCGCCGCGTAGGGGCCGCCGCCGGCGGGACGCTGCTCCATCAGCAGGGGCGCCCACTCGTGGATGGTCTTGACGCTCTCGGTGAACTCGATGCCGGCGAACAGCGGCTGGTCCTTGAGCGCCTCGTAGCGCTTCCGGAGGTACTCGACGTTGGCCTCGCCGTGCACGAAGGTCATGTGCGGCGCCGGGTTGATGAAGCTGGAGGGCTCGAGGATGTCGCCCGACTCCACCAGGCTCGACCAGAACTGGCGCGAGATCTGGAACTGCTCGTTGATCTGGATCGCCTTGGCCGGGTCGACGGAGCCGTCGGCCGCCTCGGGCATGTAGTTCAGCTCGCAGAGGGCCGCGTGACCGGTGCCCGCGTTGTTCCACGGGTTCGACGACTCCTGCGCCACGTCGCCGAGGCGCTCGTAGGCGGCGATCGTCCAGTCGGGCTGCAGCTGGGTGATGAGGGCGCCGAGCGTGGCGCTCATGATGCCCCCACCGATGAGGGCGACGTCGACCGGTTCCGAGGAGTTCACGAGAGTCGAGTTTACGCTCGCCCGCGGACGCCGCGGCGGGGAGGGGCCCCGCTCCCCCATCAAATTCGCGGCTTTTCCACCCGGAAGGGGCCGGAGCGCTCAGCGCCGGCCCCGTCCACGCCGGTCAGGAGACGGGCTGCTTCGCCGCGATGAGCTCGGCGATCTGCACGGCGTTCAGGGCCGCGCCCTTGCGGAGGTTGTCGTTGCTGATGAAGAGCGCGAGGCCGCGTCCCTCCGGGGCGCCCTCGTCGGCGCGGATGCGGCCGACGAAGCTCGGGTCCTTGCCCGCGGCCTCCAGCGGAGTCGGCACCTCGCGCAGCACGACGCCGGGCGCGTCGGCCAGCAACTCGCGAGCACGCTCGGGGCTGAGGGCGGAGGCGAACTCGGCGTTGACGGAGAGCGAGTGGCCGGTGAACACGGGGACGCGCACGCAGGTGCCCGAGACCAGCAGCTCCGGGAGCTCGAGGATGCGGCGGCTCTCGTTACGGAGCTTCTTCTCCTCGTCGGTCTCGTTCGAGCCGTCCTCGACCAGGCTCCCCGCGAAGGGGATGACGTCGAAGGCGATCGGGGCGACGTACTTGTCCGGCGCGGGGAAGTCGACCGCCGAGCCGTCGTGCACTAGGTCGAGCAGGTGCTCGTCGGCGACGGCGGCGCGGACCTGGCCGGCCAGCTCGTTCGCTCCGGCCAGCCCGCTGCCGGACACGGCCTGGTAGGTGCTGACGATCAGGCGCGTGAGCCCCGCCTCGCGGTCGAGGACCTTGAGGATCGGCATCGCGGCCATCGTGGTGCAGTTGGGGTTGGCGATGATGCCCTTGACCGCCTGGTCGATGGCGTGGGGGTTCACCTCGCTGACGACCAGCGGGACCTCGGGGTCCATCCGCCAGGCGCTGGAGTTGTCGATCACGGTGACGCCGGCCGCGGCGAAGCGGGGCGCCTGCGCGCGCGATCCCGTGGCTCCGGCCGAGAACAGGGCGATGTCGAGCCCCGACGGATCGGCGGTCTCCACGTCCTCGACCACGACGTCCTCGCCGCGGAACGGCAGCGTCGTGCCCGCCGAGCGGGCGGTGGCGAAGAAGCGGATGGACGCGATCGGGAAGTCGCGCTCCTCGAGGAGGCGGCGCATCACCTTCCCGACCTGGCCGGTCGCGCCGACGACGCCCACGTGGAGGGGGGTGCTGCTCATGCTGTGCTCTTTCGTCCGTGCGGCGCGCGGGCCGCTCGTGGCGGGGGGATCGAGGGAGAGGGTACCGGTCGGTCCGGCCGCTCGGGAGGAACGGCCGGATCGCGAGGGTGTCCGGCCGTCAGCGGCCGGTGCCGGCGTAGACGACGGCCTCGTCCTCGGCGTCGAGCCCGAAGGCGGTGTGCACGACGCGCAGAGCCTCGTTCACGGTGTCGGCGCGGGTGACGACCGAGATGCGGATCTCGCTCGTGGAGATCATCTCGATGTTGATCCCGGCCTCGTAGAGGGAGCGGAACAGCTTCGCGGAGACGCCGGCGTTGGTGCGCATCCCGGCGCCCACGAGCGCGAGCTTGGCGATCTGGTCGTCGTACTGCAGGGACTCGAAGCCGACCTCGTCCTTCTCGGCGTTGAGAGCCATGAGGACCGTCTGGCCGTCGGCCTTGGGCAGGGTGAACGAGATGTCGGTGCGGGCGGTGGCCGCAGCCGACACGTTCTGCACGATCATGTCGATGTTGGAGCCGGTCTTGGCCACGATCGTGAAGATCTGCGCGGCCTTGCCCGGGATGTCGGGGACTCCGACGACGGTGATCTTCGCCTCGTTCAGGTCGGCGGCGACTCCGGCGATGATGGGCTCTTCCACGGCTTGTCCGTTCTGCTCGGCGCCGGCGGTCTCGGCGTTGTAGACGATGGTGCCCTCATTGGGGCTGAAGGAGGAGCGCACGTGGAGCGTGACTCCGTGGCGGCGGGCGAACTCGACGGCGCGGATGTGCAGCACCTTCGCTCCCGCGGCGGCCAGCTCGAGCATCTCCTCGCTGGTGATGCGATCGAGCTTGCGGGCCTTCTTGACGACCCGCGGGTCGGCGGTGAAGACGCCGTCGACGTCGGTGTAGATCTCGCAGGTGTCGGCGCCGAGTCCCGCGGCGAGCGCGACGGCGGTGGTGTCCGAGCCGCCGCGGCCGAGGGTGGTGATGTCCTTCGTGTCGCGGTTGAAGCCCTGGAAGCCCGCGACGATGACGACGGCGTTCTCGTCGAGCGCCTCGCGGAGGCGGACCGGGGTGATGTCGACGATGCGGGCGGCGCCGTGCTGCGCGTCCGTGATCATGCCGGCCTGGCTGCCGGTGAAGGAGCGGGCCTCGAAGCCCATGCTCTTGATCGCCATCGCCAGCAGCGCCATCGAGATGCGCTCGCCCGAGGAGAGCAGCATGTCGAGCTCGCGAGGGGCGGGGATGGGCGTGACCTGGTGGGCGAGCTCGAGCAGGTCGTCGGTGGTGTCGCCCATGGCCGAGACGGCGACGACCACGTCGTTGCCCGCCTGCTTGGTGGCGACGATCCGCTTCGCGACCCGCTTGATGCTCTCCGCGTCGGCGACGGAGGACCCGCCGAACTTCTGGACGATCAGGCTCACGTGCTGCTCCCGTGTCGGTGGCTGGACCGCCGTCGCGACCCGACGGGCGAGTCTACCGGTCGACCGCATGCCGGAGCGGTCATGCGACTCCGGCGGCCGCGTCAGTTCTCGACGAGCCGGCGGCCCTCGAAGGCGCGGCCGAGGGTGATCTCGTCGGCGTACTCGAGGTCTCCGCCGACGGGCAGCCCGGAGGCCAGACGGGTGATGCGGATGCCGAGGGTGCTGAGCATGCGCGAGAGATAGGTCGCCGTCGCCTCGCCCTCGAGGTTCGGGTCGGTCGCGATGATGACCTCCTGCACCTCGCCGTCCGCGAGCCGCTGCAGCAGCTGGCGGATGCGGAGCTGATCCGGGCCGATGCCGTCGATCGGGCTGATCGCGCCGCCGAGCACGTGGTAGAGCCCGCGGAACTCGCGGGTGCGCTCGATCGCCGGGACGTCCTTCGCCTCCTCCACGACGCAGATGACGGCGCGGCTGCGGCGCGGATCGCGGCAGATCCCGCAGGTCGCCTCCTCCGCCACGTTCCCGCAGATGTCGCAGAAGTGCACACGGCCGCGCAGCTCGAGCAGGATCTCGGCGAGCCGGGTGACGTCGAACGTCTCGGTCTGCAGGATGTGGAACGCGATGCGCTGGGCGGACTTCGGACCGATGCCGGGGAGCCGGCCGAGCTCGTCGATCAGCTCCTGGACGATGCCTTCGTACATGCGGTCGCCTCCTCTCGGGTGGGGCGGACGGGGGTGGCGGTG
>NZ_PSVK01000025.1:0-46620 GCF_002931115.1 Rathayibacter sp. AY1E6
CCCGCGATCAAGCGTCGAAGCGGTAGCCGAGGCCGCGGACAGTAACCAGGAGCACCGGTTCCTTCGGCGTCTTCTCGATCTTGGAGCGGATGCGCTTGACGTGGACGTCGAGGGTCTTCGTGTCGCCGAAGTAGTCGCTCCCCCAGACGCGGTCGATGAGCTGGCCGCGGGTGAGGACACGGCCCGCGTTGCGGAGGAGCATCTCGAGGAGCTCGAACTCCTTGAGGGGCATCGGGGTCTCGACGCCGTCGACTTCGACCGTGTGGCGTTCGATGTCCATGCGGACGGGGCCGGCGACGACGATCCGCTCCTCGCCGGGCTCCTCGGTGCGGCGTCGGAGGACGGCGCGGATGCGGGCGAGCAGTTCGCGGGTGGAGTAGGGCTTGGTGACGTAGTCGTCCGCGCCGAGCTCCAGGCCGACGACGATGTCCACTTCGGAGTCCTTGGCGGTGACCATGATGATCGGGACGGAGGAGCGGGTGCGGATCTCGCGGCAGACCTCGGTGCCGGGCATGCCGGGCAGCATGAGGTCGAGGAGGATCAGGTCGTAGTCGCCCTCGTCGAAGGCGGCGACGGCGCGGTTGCCGTCCTCGGCGACGGTGACGTCGTAGCCCTCGCGTTCGAGCAGGTAGCTGAGGGGCTCGCTGAGGGCGCTCTCGTCCTCGACGAGCAGGATGCTGGTCACGCGTGTTCTCCTAT
The DNA here is from genome assembly GCF_002931115.1 of Rathayibacter sp. AY1E6. Classification (NCBI taxonomy): domain Bacteria; kingdom Bacillati; phylum Actinomycetota; class Actinomycetes; order Micrococcales; family Microbacteriaceae; genus Rathayibacter; species Rathayibacter sp. AY1E6. The sequence goes on from NZ_PSVK01000025.1 coordinate 700, forward strand.
CGGGGCGGTCGCCGCGAAGGGCGTCCGGGCGGGGTCGGCTTCGGGGAGCCGGATGGTGAAGGTGGAGCCGCGGCCGGGCTTGGACCAGACGCGAACGTCGCCGCCGTGGTTCTGCACGGCGTGCTTGACGATGCTGAGGCCGAGGCCGGTGCCGCCGGTGTGGCGGGAGCGGGCCTGGTCGACGCGGTAGAAGCGCTCGAACACCCGGTCGAGGTCCTCCTCCGGGATGCCGATGCCCTGGTCGGTGACGGCGATCTCGACGACTCCGCCGGTGGAGCGGACGCCGATGCCCACGCGGGAGCCGGCGGGCGAGTACTGGATGGCGTTGGCGAGGAGGTTGTGCAGCGCCGAGACGAGCATCTTCTCCTGCCCCACGACGTAGGCCTTCTTCATCCCGCCCTTGACCAGGGTGACGTCGTGCGACTCCGCCATGACGTGGGTGGTCTCGAGCGCCGCCGTGACGACGTCGTCGACGCGGATGATCTCGGCGGAGCCGGCGACGTCGGCGGCCTGGAGGCGGGAGAGCTCGATGATCTCGCGCGTGATCTTCGCGAGGCGGTGCGACTCCTGGGTCAGCCGGTGCGCGAAGCGGCGCACCTGCTGGGGGTCGTCGGCGGCGGAGTCGAGGGCCTCGGCGAGCAGGCCGACGGCGCCGATCGGGGTCTTCAGCTCGTGGGAGATGTTGGCGACGAAGTCCCGGCGGACGGCCTCGAGCCGGCGCGCCTCGGTGTGGTCCTCGGCGATGACGAGGACGTAGCGGGAGCCGAGGCGGGTCGCGTGGACGACGAGCGTCACGGCGGCGTCGGAGAGCGGGCTGGTCGCGAGCTCGAGGTCCTGGACGATGTCGTCGCCGAAGCGGCGGACGCGGTCGACGATGGCGGCGAGGTCGGGGTGGAGCAGCGTGTCCTGCGAGACCAGGCCGAGCGCGACGGCGCGGGTGGACGCCTTCAGCACGTTGTGAGACGGGTCGGTCACGAAGGCGGGCGAGCCGACGGCGTCGATGATCGCCTCGATCCCCTCGGGGAGCCCGACCGAGATCACGTCCTGCGCGATGCGGCCCTGGCGGGCGGCGAGCGTGAGCACGGTCGTCAGAAGGATCCCGATCGCGACACCGAGAACGAGCGACAGAACCACGATCAAGCCCGAATCCACGGACCCAGGCTAACCATCCACCGGGCGTCCCCCTACCGGACGCCCGTCGATCCTCCGGGGGTCGAGTACTGTTCAAACGCCCGGCACCGTCCGTTAACCTGCCGTGGTCATCATGACTGCGCCTGCGCCCACGGAGTGCAGTCGCAGCGGCGTGCGAGGTGCTCGCCGCAGATCCGGCGCCGTCGTCCGCGCGCGCCGTAGAGAGGGTCGAACACAGATGCGCGAAGTTTTCCAGCAGGAGCTGGCCGAGGTCCAGGAACGACTCGTCGAGATCTCCGGACTCGTCGAGATCGCCATCGAGAAGGCGACCCAGGCGTTCAACCACTCCGACGTCACCCTCGCGGAGGAGGTCATCGCGAGCGACGCGCGCATCGACGAGCTGGCCATCAGCCTCGACGAGCTCGCGATCGACATCCTCGCCCGGCAGAACCCGGTCGCCCGCGACCTGCGGATCGTCGTCTCGGCGCTGCGCATCAGCGCGTCGCTCGAGCGGATGGGCGACATCGCCGAGCACATCGCCCAGCTCTCGCGCTACCGCTTCCCCGACAAGGTGGTCCCCAAGAGCCTGCGTCCGACGTTCGTCGAGATGGGCCGCCTCGACGTGGTCGTCGCGCACAAGCTGACCGACCTGCTCCGCTCGCAGGATCCGCGCATCGCCGAGGAGATCCGCGACGAGGACGACAAGATCGACGAGCTGCACGTCAGCGTCTTCGACAAGGTGCTCAGCGAGGCGTGGAAGGGCCAGGCAGCGGACACCGTCGACGCGACCCTCGCCAGCCGCTACCACGAGCGCTTCGCCGACCACGCCGTGTCGATCGCCAAGAAGGTCCAGTACCTGATCTCGGGCGACTACTCCTAGTCGACACCTCGGGCTCCGGCCCGTCTCACCGTCCGGCCCGCAGGAACGATCGTCTCCTGCGGGCCGGACGTGTCCGTGCCGTCCCCGTCGGAGCTGCGGACGGGAACGGCCCGCCGGAGTCGAGGACTCGGGCGGGCCGTTCGCGCGTGCGGGGCGGTGCTACTTCTTGGCGCCCTGGGCGGCGACGGCGGCGGCACCGGCGGCCGCGGCCTCGGGGTCGAGGTAGCGCGCCTCCCCGATGGGCTCGAAGTCCTCGTTCAGCTCGTAGACGAGCGGGATCCCGGTCGGGATGTTGAGCTCCGCGATGTCCGAGTCCGAGATGCCGTCGAGCGTCTTCACCAGCGCGCGGAGGGAGTTGCCGTGCGCGGTGATCATGACGGTCTTGCCCGAGGCGAGGTCCGGCTTGATGTCGGACTCCCAGTACGGGAGCATCCGCTCGATCACGAGCTTCAGCGACTCGGTGCGGGGCAGGGCGTCGCCGAGGTCGGCGTAGCGCTCGTCGTGCGCCTGCGAGTACTGGTCGTCGTCGTCGAGCGGGGGCGGCGGCACGTCGAAGGAGCGGCGCCAGGTCTGGAACTGCTCGGGGCCGTACTCGGCGAGGGTCTGCGCCTTGTCCTTGCCCTGCAGGGCGCCGTAGTGGCGCTCGTTGAGGCGCCAGGAGCGCTTGACGTCGATCCACAGGCGGTCGGCGACCTCGAGGGCGATGTTGGCGGTCTGGATCGCACGGGTCTGGCGCGACGTGTAGACGATGTCGGGGTGCAGGCCCGCCTCGGTCAGCAGCTCGCCGGCGCGGGTGGCCTCCGCGACTCCCTGCTCGGTCAGGCGCACGTCGACCCAGCCGGTGAAGAGGTTCTTCTGGTTCCACTCGCTGTTGCCGTGGCGCACGAGGATGAGGGTGTAGGTCTCGGACATGCGTCCAGCTTAGAGGCGGCCCCCTCGCCCGCGGATACGCTGGAGAGCATGCCCATCGGAGCCGTCACCCGCGGAACGACGGGCACGAACCGCCTCCGCCGGGTCGACCGCCGGCTCGCCGAGCTGCCCGTCCTGCGCAGCACCGCCTCCCCGCTCGTCGTCGATCTCGGCTTCGGGGCGAGCGCGGTCACCACGCTCGAGCTGCACCGCCGGCTCGTCCAGGCCGCGCCCGACGTCGAGGTGCTCGGCCTCGAGATCGAGCCCGCACGGGTCGACACCGCTCGGCGCCAGCTCGCCCGGGTGAGGGAGGGCGGCACGCCGTTCCCCGCGGACGCGCGCGTGCGCTTCGAGCGCGGCGGCTTCGAGGTGCCCCTGCCCGCGGGGCGGCGGGCGGGCGTCATCCGCGCCTTCAACGTGCTCCGCCAGTACGACGAGGACGCGGTTAGGGGAGCCTGGGCGACGATGACGGACCGCCTGCAGCCCGACGGCGTCCTGGTCGAGGGCACCTGCGACGAGATCGGCCGCATCTGCACCTGGATCGAGGTCGGCCGGGAGGGCCCGCGCTCGCTGACCCTCTCGCTCCGGCTCGCGGCGATCCCCTCGCCGATGACGGCGGCCGAGCGCCTGCCGAAGGCCCTCATCCACCGCAACGTGCCCGGCGAGGGCGTGCACGCCTTCCTCTCCGCCCTCGAGCGGGCGTGGACGCTGAACGCCCCTCTCGCCGTCTACAGTCCGGGTCAGCGCTGGATCGCGGCGGTCCGGGACCTCCGGCCGGAGTGGCCGGTCCTCGGCGGGCCGCGGCGCTGGCGCCTGGGCGAGGTGACGGTCGCGTGGGAGGCGGTCGCCCCCTCCTCCTGAGCGCCGGGCCTGAGCGCCGGGCCTGAGCGCCGGGCCTGAGCGCCGGACCTCCTGAGCCCTAGGCGAGCGGGGGCAGGGCGGCCCGCGCCTCGGCGGGAGCGGCGCCGGTCGCCGTGAGCAGGTCGACGACGAGCGGGCGGAGCAGGACGAGCACCGTCTTCTCGGCGAGGCGCGCCTCCGGGATCAGCCGCTGGGGGTCGAGCGTGGTCGCGAGCAGCACGAGGTCCTGACGCGCCAGGGCGAGCACCGACGGATCGGCGACCGCGCGGCCGAGCAGCGCGATGCCCGGGCCGAGGGCGGCGACCGCTCCGGCGAGCGCCGGCCGCGGGGCGCCGTCCCCGACGAGGAAGTCGGTGCGGCGCGCGACGATGCGCAGATTCCGGGTCGCGAGGTCCAGCGCGGACAGCATCACGGCCTGGCGGGAGAGCTCGCCGCGGTGCCGACGGACGAACGGCGAGATCCGGGCGACGCCGGTCGCGGAGTCGAGCGCCGCGGTCCAGCCGTCGATGACCGGCTGCGTCCCGCGGATCCGCTCGAGGGCTGCGGTGGACGCCGAGGAGTCGCCCCGGCGGAGCGCCTCGGCCAGCTCCTCCACGGTCCGGCTGAGCGCGGTGAGGAGCCGATGCGCCTCGGCCCGCGCCGTGCGCAGCGGCGGGCGGGGCACGATCGCCGTGCAGAGCAGCGCCGCGAGCCCGCCGATCAGACCGTCGACGCTCCGGGTGAAGACGCCTCCGTCCGGCGCAGGGAGGACCATCACCAGCATCGCCTGGGTCCCGGCGGCCACGGCGAACCCCGGCGAGGGCGAGAGGGCCCGGCCGAGCGTGAAGACGATCGCGAGGACGACGGCGAGCTGCCAGACACCGCTCCCCCACAGCAGGAGCAGGACCTCGCTGGCCGTGATGCCGATGAGCATCCCCGTCGCTGTCTCGGCCACCTGCTTGGGGCGGGTGTCGCGCGCGATGCCGAGGCTCGAGATCGTGGCCGTCAGCGCCAGCACCGGCGCGGGGTGCCCGAGGAGGAAGTGCGCGACGGAGTAGGCGAGGGTCGCCGCGAGCACGATCTGCAGCACGGCGGGGAGCGACGCCCCCGCGCGGGCGAGGGCGCGCGCGGGACTCAGCTCGGGGGTCCGGACGAGACCGCGCAGCCGCTCGGCCGCCCGGCCCCGCTCGGCGGGACGTGCGGCCACCACGGCGTGGCCTACCTCGTCGTCGCCCCGAGGCGGGGCAGGCGGGGCACTCCCGCCTCCGCTCCGGCTCCGGGCGGGACCACGACCTCCTGGGCCGCGGCCACGCGCGAGTCGCCGGCCAGCACGGTCAGCTCGAGGTCCACCGGGACGCTCCGCTTGACGACCGCGAGGGCGACCGGTCCGTCCTCGTAGTGCCAGGCGCTGGAGGTGACCGTGCCGACCTCGACCGGCTCGCCGCCCTTGAGCGCCGTGACGACGTCGCCGTGGGCGGGGAGGACCGAGTCGGAGCCGTCGAGCTGCAGCAGGACCAGGCGCCGCGGCGGGTGCCCGAGGTTGTGCACCTTCGCCACCGTCTCCTGGCCCCGGTAGCAGCCCTTGGCGAGATGCACGCTCGAGCGGAGGAGGTCGAGCTCGTGCGGGATGGACCGCTCGTCGACCTCCGTCGCGTGGCGCGGGCGCCAGGCGGCGATGCGCAAGGCCTCGAGGGCGTCGACCCCGGCGAGGGCCACTCCCACCCCGACGGCCGTCTCCGCGAGGGCCTCGAGGGCCGCTCGCGGGACCAGGACCTCGCGGAGCTCCCAGGAGGCCCCGGGGTGCTCTGTGGTCAGCGCGTACTGCCAGCCGCCCGGCTGGACCTGCGACCACGGGTCGCTCCAGACGACGGGCTCCTCGGCCAGGGACAGGGCGAGCGTCAGGGCCGGCCCGTCGCCGAGGGCGGCGAGGGTCGCGAAGTCGTCGGTGCGGTCGGCGACCTCGACGCGGAGCATGAAGCGCATCCGGTCGAGCCAGGCGGCCAGGCCGGCCGTCTCGTCGCGGTCGAGCAGGAGCCAGGCGGTCTCGCCGTCGTCGACGAGGCGGATGACGTGCTCGATCCGGCCGGTCGGGTCGAGCAGGAGCGTCTCGGCGGACGCGCCGGGAGCGAGGCGCGAGACGGCCTGGCTGGTGAGCGAGTCGATCCAGGTGAGGCGGTCCGGCCCCGTGACGGTCACGACGCCGCGGCCGGAGAGGTCGACGAGCGCGGTGCCCGCGGCGAGAGCGCGCTGCTCGCGGAAGGGCTCGCCGTAGTGGGCGGCGACGCCGGGCTCGGCGGCGCTCGTCGTGGCGACGGCGCCCGGGGCGGCCAGGAGCGGGGAGGGCGCGTCAGTCGACACGGGCGAGCCGTCCGGAGGAGTGGGTCCGCAGGCCCTGGCCGAGCGCGGCGATGTCCCACGCCCAGAGCAGGTGGTCGTCGACCAGGCCGTAGAGGCGCGTGGCGGCGGCGTAGTCCTTCGCCGCGGCGGTGCGCATCACCGCGTCGGTCGCGAGGTCGATCCGAGGCCCCTTGACCTGACCGAGGTAGAGCTCGCTGACCCCGTCCGGGTGCACGAGCGAAACCTCGATGTCGAACCCGCCGGCGGCGTTGCGCAGCGTCTCGACGGACTCGGCGTCGGGGAAGGCGGGTGCGCCGCGGCCGGGCAGCATTCCCGGGCCGGCGTCGGAGTCGGTCAGCGCGCGGCTGAGGCGCCAGTAGCCCGTCTCGGTGACCAGGGGCCGGGGCGCCTCCTCGGCGCCCTCCTCGATCAGCCACGTGTAGGAGTTGTAGTTGAGGTACGGGAGGCCGTCGTAGCTGAAGCTGATGCGATGGCCGAACTCGGCCTGGACGGAGTCGTCGCCGATCGTGTAGTCGATGACGCCCGAGCCCTCCCAGACGCCGAGCAGCCAGGACAGGGGGACGAGCTCGGGCGGCAGGCCCGACGGAAGCGAGATCACTCGGGCTCCGGCGGCGGCTAGCGCTGGCCGCGGTAGAGCTTGTAGACGACCACGCCGGAGACCCACGCGATGGCGAGGGAGGCGAGCCCGAGCAGACCGAGGTAGAAGAGTTCCAGGGCGAGAAGCATGCGCTCATCCTACCCGCCGCCTCCGACGCCGGGGCGGGGCGGACGCGGCCGCTCAGGCGGTGCGGATCCGGGCGCTCGGGACGGGAGGGCGCGACCGCTCAGGCGGGGAGGAGGAGGGCGATCCCGCTCGCGACCGCGACCACGGCCATCGCTCCGACGATGCTCGTCATCGCGCGGAGGAGGTACCCCTCGGCGCGGGCCACGGCGAGCTGCACCGCGAAGGTCGAGAGCACGCAGCCGCCGAACGTCAGCGCGAGCCAGAGCTGCCGGGACCCCGGAGCGGCGATCGCCAGCGTCAGCACGGAGCCCGCGAGTGCGAGCGCCCAGACGACTCCGATGCCCACCCGATCCCTGCCCATCCGACAATTGTGCCCCAGGCGGACGCCCCTCCCGGCCCGCCGCTAGTATTGCGGGCAGACCAGTTCTGGAGGATCCGTGGCGCAGTTGTTGATACTGACCTCGGCGGGAGGCGCCGAGGTGCTCCCCGCACTGGGGCTCCTCAGCCACCGGACCCGGCAGATCCCCGCGGAGCCCGCCCAGCTCGTGAACGCCCCGAGCTGCGATCTGATCCTGGTCGATGCGCGGCAGGACCTCGCCAGCGCCAAGTCGCTCTGCAAGATCCTCACGACCACGGGCATCAACGTCCCCCTCATCCTGATCCTCACGGAGGGCGGGCTCACGGCCGTCTCGGCCGACTGGGGCGTCAACGACGTCATCCTCGACTCGGCCGGCCCCGCCGAGGTCGACGCCCGCATCCGCCTGGTGATCGGCCGGCTGGCGCAGGAGCAGTCGACCTCGCGCATCCAGGCCTCGGGCGTCGTGATCGACGAGGCCAGCTACTCCGCCAAGGTGCACGGGCGCCCGCTCGACCTCACCTTCAAGGAGTTCGAGCTCCTCCGCTTCTTCGCCACGCACCCCTCGCGCGTCTTCACCCGCGAGCAGCTGCTGAGCGAGGTGTGGGGCTACGACTACTTCGGCGGCACCCGCACGGTCGACGTGCATGTGCGGCGCCTCCGCGCGAAGCTCGGCGACCTGGAGTCGCTGATCGGCACGGTCCGCAACGTCGGATACCGCTTCAACGTGTACGAAGAGGACAATGAGCGAGTCGCTCAACCTGTCCGTTGAGGATCTGGCCGATCCCGCGGTGGCGGCCGGCCTCGAGCACCTGATCGGGCGCGCCGCCTGGTTCGACCACCAGCCCCCCTTCAGCGACCAGACGCTCGTCGACGCCCGGGCCGGCTCGCGCACCCTCCTCGTGGGGCTGCGCGCCGACGTGGTCGTGGCGGCGGCGATCCTCGGGCAGGGCGAGCTGGAGTTCGTCGTCGATCCGGAGTGGCGCGGGGTCGGCTTCGGCACCGCGACCCTCGAGCAGGTCCTCGCGAGCGGCCGGACGGGCCTGCTCGCCTGGGCGCACGGCGACCACCCCGCCGCACGGGCACTCGCGGCCTCCCACGGCTTCGCCCCGGTGCGCACCCTCCTGCACCTCGAGCTCGAGCCGCTCGCCGCCCCCGAGGTCCGCGTCCCCGAGGGCGTCGTCCTCTCGGACGCCCGCGACCTCGCTCCGGCCGAGTGGATCGCCCTGAACGCGCGGGTCTTCGCCGCGCACCCCGAGCAGGGGCGGATGACGGAGGAGGACCTGGCGGCCCGCCGCGCCGAGCCGTGGTTCGACGAGGGCGACTTCCTCCTGCTCCGCGACGCCGACGGCACGCTCCTCGGCTACGACTGGCTCAAGATCGAGCCCGGATCGACGACCGGCGAGATCTACGTCCTCGGGGTCGCCCCCGAGGCGGCCGGACGGGGACTCGGCCGCACCCTGCTGAACGCCGGGCTCGCGCGGATGCTCGAGCGCGGCTGCACCACGGCCGACCTCTACGTCGAGGCCGAGAACCGGTCGGCGGTGGCGCTCTACCGCTCGCTCGGGTTCACGGACGCCTCCGTCGACGTGCAGTACCTGCAGCGGGCCGCGCCGCTGCGCTGAACCGGCACTCCTCCACAGGGCCTCCCCCGGCCCCGTTCATCCGGCATTCACGAGCGGCGGCGCGGAGCGGACGGACGCGGTGCCAGGATGGTCGCATGGACGGCGACAACCTGCTTCTCGAAGACGGTCTCAGCGATGACCTCGACGACGACTTCGACGACGAGGAGGAGCACTCGGACCCGCTCCTCCCCGACAACCGCTACCTCGACCGGGAGCTGAGTTGGCTCGCGTTCAACCAGCGCGTGCTCGAGCTCGCGGAGGATCCGCTGGTTCCGGCGCTCGAGCGGGCGAACTTCCTGGCGATCTTCTCGTCCAACCTCGACGAGTTCTTCATGGTCCGGGTCGCCGGCCTCAAGCGCCGCATCCTCACGGGGCTCGCCCTGCCGACGAACATCGGCCGCGTGCCGGTCGACGTGCTGACCGACATCTCGGAGAAGGCGCACCTGCTGCAGCAGCGCCACTCCCGAGCGTTCAAGGAGCTCGTCGAGCCCGCCCTGCGCGACGGCGGCATCGACCTCGTCCGCTGGGACGAGCTGAGCGACGCCGAGCGCACCGTGCTGGACGACTACTTCTCGGCCCAGGTGTTCCCGGTGCTGATGCCGCTTGCGGTCGACCCGGCGCACCCGTTCCCCTACATCTCCGGCCTCTCGCTCAACCTCTCGGTGCGGGTGCGGAACCCGAAGACGCAGAAGGTCGAGTTCGCGCGCCTCAAGGTGCCGCAGATGCTCCCCCGCTTCGTGCGGATCGCCGGAGTCGCGGCGCCGGGCGAGCCGATGCGGTTCATCTCGCTCGAGGACCTGATCGCCAACCAGCTGGACGACCTCTTCCCCGGCATGGAGATCCTCGACCACCACGTGTTCCGGGTGACGCGCAACGAGGACGTCGAGGTCGACGAGGACGAGACCGAGAACCTGATCAAGGCCCTCGAGAAGGAGCTGCTGCGCCGCCGGTTCGGCCCGCCCATCCGCCTCGAGGTCACCGACGACATGGACGACGAGACGCTGGGCCTGCTGGTCCGCGAGCTCGACATCACGACGCAGGAGGTCTACAAGCTCCCGGCCCCGCTCGACCTCAGCGGGCTCTTCAGCCTGCAGAAGATCGACCGCCCGGACCTGAAGTACCCCAATCACGTCCCGACGACGGCGGTGCAGCTCTCGCCCAGCGAGCCCAACCAGCGGCAGGACGTCTTCAAGGCCGTCTCCCGCGGCGACGTACTCCTGCACCACCCCTACGAGTCCTTCGCGACGAGCGTGCAGTCGTTCCTCGAGCAGGCGGCGGCCGATCCGGACGTGCTCGCGATCAAGCAGACGCTCTACCGCACCTCGGGCGACTCCCCCATCGTCGAGGCGCTCATCGACGCGGCCGAGTCGGGCAAGCAGGTGCTCGCCCTGGTCGAGATCAAGGCGCGCTTCGACGAGCAGGCGAACATCTCGTGGGCGCGCAAGCTCGAGAAGGCGGGCGTGCACGTGGTCTACGGGCTCGTCGGGCTGAAGACCCACTGCAAGCTCGCGCTCGTCATCCGCCAGGAGAAGGGCGGAGTGCTCCGCCACTATTCCCACATCGGCACCGGCAACTACAACCCGAAGACCTCGCGCATCTACGAGGACCTCGGACTCCTGACGGCCGACCCCGAGGTCGGCAAGGACCTCACGCGTCTGTTCAACGAGCTGTCGGGCTACGCGATCGAGAAGAAGTTCAAGCGCCTGCTCGTCGCGCCGCGCCACCTGCGGAAGGGCCTGCTCAAGCGGATCGCCGCCGAGACCGAGAACGCCCGCGCGGGGCGCCCCTCGGGCATCCGGATCAAGGTCAACTCGATCGTCGACGAGTCCGTGATCGACGCGCTCTACCGCGCCAGCCAGGCCGGCGTGCCGGTCGACGTGTGGGTGCGCGGCATCTGCGGGCTGAAGCCCGGCCAGGAGGGGCTCTCCGAGACCATCCGCGTGCGCTCGATCCTCGGCCGCTACCTCGAGCACTCCCGCATCTTCAGCTTCGTCAACGGCGGCGAGCCGGACGTCTTCATCGGCAGCGCCGACATGATGCACCGCAACCTCGACCGCCGCGTCGAGGCTCTGGTGCGGATCGTCGAGCCGGCGCACCTCAGCGAGATCGACGACATGTTCGAGCGGGCGATGGACGAGCGGACCGCCTCCTGGTGGCTCGGCCCGGACGGCGACTGGACGCGGCACCACCTCGATGAGGAGGGCGCTCCGCTCGCCGACCTGCAGAACCAGCTGATGCAGCACATCACCCATCGCAAGCGCGCGGCGACACGGTCCGCCAACCGGGCCTCCAGCCGCTGACGCCCGTGACGGGCACCGTCTACGCAGCAGGAGCGGTGTGCTGGCGGATCATCGAGGGCCGCCCGCACATCCTCGTGATCCACCGGCCGCACCGCCGGGACGTCAGCCTGCCCAAGGGCAAGGTCGACGCGGGCGAGTCCCTCCCGGAGACCGCGGTCCGCGAGATCCGCGAGGAGACCGGGCTCTCGGTGGCGCTCGGGGTGCCGCTGGGGTGCACCGAGTACACGCTGCCGAGCGGGCGCCCGAAGGCCGTCTACTACTGGGCGGCGCAGGTGACCGAGAAGGCCGTCCTGGCGTCCGACTTCCTCCCGAACGACGAGGTCGAGGCGCTCGAGTGGGTGACGCTCAAGCGGGCCCGGAGCTACCTGACCTATCCGCACGACGTGACGATCGTCGACGAGTTCGCCCGGATCGCCGCACGCGGTGCGCTCGAGACCTTCGCGATCGTGGTCCTGCGGCACGCGAAGGCGGTGCCCGCCTCCTCCTGGGACGGCCGCGACTCCACCCGCCGCCTCACCGGGCGCGGCCGGGTCGAGGCCGCTGCCGCCGCTCAGGCCGTGGCCGCCTGGCGCCCGCGCCGCCTCGTCTCGAGCACCGCCAAGCGCTGCCGGTCGACCATCGCCCCGCTGTCCGGTCTGGTCAGGAAGCCGGTCAAGCTGCGCGACGACCTCAGCCAGGAGGCGCACGAGCAGGGCACCGCCGACGTCCGCGCCCTGGTCGGCAAGCGGGTCCGCGCCCGCCGCACCGCCGTCCTCTGCAGCCACCGGCCGGTGATCCCCGAGATCCTGCGCGAGATCGCCCTCGCCACGGCGACCCCTCTCGGCGCCTACCTCGACGAGGCGGCAGCGCTCCCGACCGGCGGCTTCGCCGTGGTGCACCTCTCCACCGGTCACCCCGGCTCCGGCATCGTCGCGATCGAGACGCACACGCCGCTGGCCTGACCCGCCCGGGCGCTGCGCGGCCGGCTCGACGGGTCCCTCCGGACCGGGCCGGTCGCGCCGCCGGGACGTGCCCGACGCACCGCGCCTTCCCCGCCGCCCCGTCGCTCCGCAATCCCCGAGGCGGACCCGTTCACCGCGCGTTCACCGAGCGGTCGGTGCCAGGACACGACCCCTCCGTACTCTCGCTCGCGGGCTGCACCAGGCCCTGTTCTGTTTTCCACGCTTTCCTACCCGAAAGGGATACTTGTGAGATTCTCGCGTCTCGGCCAGGCGGCCGTCGTCGCCGCCGTCGCAGCGATCACGCTGACCTCCTGCGCTGCCAACGAGGCACCGGCCGCAGGCGGCAGCTCCGGCTCCGCCACCACCTCCACGCTCTCCGGCACCATCACCGGGATCGGCTCGTCCGCTCAGGGCACCGCGCAGACCACCTGGGCCGCCGCGTTCCAGACCGCGAACCCCGAGGTCACGGTCAACTACGACCCGCAGGGCTCCGGCGCCGGCCGCACCAACTTCATCGACGGCGCCGCCGACTACGCCGGCTCCGACTCCGCGCTCAAGGACGAGGAGCTCGCAGGCACCTTCGCCGCCTGCGCCCCCGACACCAAGGCGATCGACCTCCCGGTCTACATCTCGCCGATCGCGGTCATCTTCAACGTGGAGGGCGTCGACGAGCTCAAGCTCGACGCGGCCACCATCGCTGGCATCTTCAAGGGCACCATCACCTCCTGGGACGCCCCGGAGATCACGGCCCTGAACCCCGACGCGACCCTCCCGTCGGCGAACATCACCTCCGTGCACCGCTCGGACGACTCGGGCACCACGCAGAACTTCACCGACTATCTCGCGGCCACCGCGAGCGACGTCTGGGACGCTCCCGCCGCGCAGACCTTCCCGTACCAGAGCGGTGACGGCGCCAAGGGCACCTCGGGTGTCGTCGACGCGGTCAAGAACGGCACCAACACGATCGGCTACGCCGACGAGTCCGGCGCCCAGGGCATGGACATGGCCCAGCTGAAGGTCGGCGACGCGTTCTCGACCATCTCGGCCGACGGAGCCGCGGCGGTCGTCGCCGCCTCGCCCATCGCCGACGGCCGCGAGGACAACGACCTCGCGATCAAGATCGACCGCACCGGCACCGAGGCGGACGCCTGGCCGATGGTCCTGGTCAGCTACCTCATCGTGTGCCAGGAGTACGCGGACGCCGACAAGGGCGAGGTCGTCAAGTCCTTCGCCTCCTACGTCGCGAGCGAGGAGGGCCAGGAGGCCGCCGCCGCTCAGGCCGGCTCCGCTCCCCTGAGCTCCGAGCTCGCCTCGACCGTCGCCACCGCGATCGAGTCGATCAAGTAGTCCCACCGGCAGGGCCCGTCTCGCAGCACGATCCGCGGGACGGGCCCCGCCTGTGCCGGGCTCGACCCGCCGGACGCCCCTCCGAGCCCTAGCATCTCCCTGTGCGCCCCGCCGAACCCCCTCGTCTGAAGAGAGTCCCCTGGAATGGCAACTGAGACCGTCGTCCGCCCGAAGGCGAAGGTGCGTGTCGGAGATCGGGTCTTCTCGATCTCGACCGTCGCCGCCGGCTCCCTCATCCTCCTCGTCCTCGCCGCCGTCGCGATCTTCCTCATCGCGCAGTCGATCCCCGCGTTCACCGCGCCGGCCGGCAGCCTCCCCGGCGACGCGACGAGCTTCTGGGCCTACGTCGGCCCCCTGGTGTTCGGCACGGTCTGGTCGGCGGTGATCGCCCTGGTGATCGCCCTGCCGCTCTCGATCGCGATCGCCCTCTTCATCTCGCACTACGCGCCGCGCCGCATCGCGATGGCCCTCGGCTACGTGGTCGACCTCCTCGCCGCCGTCCCCTCGGTGGTCTTCGGCCTCTGGGGCGCGACCGTGCTGGCGCCGATGGTGCAGCCCTTCTACCTCTTCCTCAACGTGAACATCGGCTGGTTCCCGCTCTTCGGCGGCCAGGCGTCGGGCACCGGCAAGACGATCCTCACCGCCTCGGTGGTGCTGGCCGTCATGGTCATCCCGATCATCACCGCGGTCTGCCGCGAGATCTTCCTCCAGGCCCCGCGCCTGCACGAGGAGGCGGCGCTCGCGCTCGGCGCGACCCGCTGGGAGATGATCCGCATGGCCGTCCTGCCCTTCGGCGCCCCGGGCATCGTCTCGGCCGCCATGCTCGGCCTCGGCCGGGCCCTCGGCGAGACGCTCGCCGTCGCGATGGTGCTCTCGCCCGCGACGGTCGTCTCCTTCCTCCTGCTCACCTCGCAGAACTCGAACACCATCGCCGCGAACATCGCGCTGCAGTTCCCGGAGGCGAGCGGAGTCGGCGTCAACGTCCTCGTCGCCTCGGGCCTCATCCTCTTCGTCATCACCCTCGTCGTGAACTCGGTCGCGCGGTTCATCGTCAACCGCCGCAAGGCCTTCTCGGGAGCCAACTGATGTCCGCCGCCACCTCGTCGATGCCCTTCTCGCTGCAGGCGGGCAAGCTGCCCAAGGGCACCCCCTGGATGCTGCTCGTCGGCAGCTGGGTCGTGTTCGCCGCCGTCTTCCTGATCCTCCAGGCGGCCGGCATGATGAACGACTTCAGCCTCGTCGGCGCGATCTTCTGGGGCACCGTCCTCTTCGACGTCGCCATCTACGTGGTCTCGCGCCTGGTCGAGGGCGGCCGCAAGGCTGTCGACCGCCTCGTGACCTCGCTGGTCGCGACCGCGTTCATCATCGCGCTGCTCCCGCTGATCTCCCTGCTCTACACGGTCGTCTCCAACGGAGTCGCGCGGTTCGATCCGCTCTTCTTCTCCTCGTCGATGCGCAACGTCATCGACGCGGGCGGCGGCGCCCTCCACGCGATCATCGGCACGCTCGAGATCACGGCCATGGCCGCGCTGATCTCGGTGCCGATCGGCCTGCTCACCTCGATCTACCTCGTCGAGTACGGCCGCGGCCACCTCGCCCGGGCGATCACCTTCTTCGTCGACGTGATGACGGGCATCCCCTCCATCGTCGCGGGCCTGTTCGCCTACGCGCTCTTCGCGCTGCTCCTCGGCCCCGGCGTCCGGATGGGCTTCGCCGGCTCGATCGCCCTCGCCGTGCTGATGATCCCCGTGGTCGTCCGCTCGTCGGAGGAGATGCTGAAGCTGGTCCCGAACGAGCTGCGCGAGGCGTCCTACGCCCTCGGCGTGCCGAAGTGGCTGACCATCGTCAAGATCGTGCTGCCGACCTCCATCGCCGGCATCACGACGGGCATCACCCTCGCGATCGCCCGCGTCATCGGCGAGACCGCCCCGCTGCTCATCGTCGCCGGCTTCACCGCGTCGATGAACTACGACCTCTTCAGCGAGCGGATGATGACCCTCCCGGTCTTCGTCTACACGCAGTACGCGAACCAGGGCCCCGACGCCGAGGCGTTCCTCAACCGGGCCTGGACCGGCGCGCTGGCCCTCATCCTGATCGTCATGGCGCTGAACCTGGTCGCCCGCCTGATCGCGAAGATCTTCGCCCCCAAGCTCGGCCGCTGACACCCACCACTCGGCTCCGGCCGGAATCCCCGAAGGAAGCAATGTCCAAGCGCATCGAGGTCAACGACCTCAACGTCTACTACAGCCAGTTCCTCGCGGTGGAGGGCGTCTCGCTCGCCATCGAGCCCCGCACGGTCACCGCCTTCATCGGCCCGTCCGGCTGCGGCAAGTCGACCTTCCTCCGCACGCTCAACCGCATGCACGAGGTCATCCCCGGCGCGCACGTCGAGGGCGAGGTCCTGATCGACGGCAACAACCTGTACGGCCCGGGCGTCGACCCGGTGCAGGTCCGCCGGCAGGTGGGCATGGTCTTCCAGCGCCCCAACCCGTTCCCGACGATGTCCATCCGGGACAACGTGCTGGCCGGCGTGAAGCTCAACAACCGCCGCATCTCGAAGTCGGACGCGGACGCGCTCGTCGAGCGCTCGCTCCAGGGCGCGAACCTCTGGAACGAGGTGAAGGACCGCCTCGACAAGCCGGGCTCCGGTCTCTCCGGCGGCCAGCAGCAGCGTCTGTGCATCGCCCGCGCGATCGCCGTCTCCCCCGACGTCCTCCTGATGGACGAGCCCTGCTCCGCCCTCGACCCGATCTCGACCCTCGCGATCGAGGACCTCATCGAGGAGCTCAAGAACGACTACACGATCGTCATCGTGACCCACAACATGCAGCAGGCCTCGCGCGTCTCGGACCGCACCGCGTTCTTCAACATCGCGGGCACCGGCAAGCCGGGCAAGCTCATCGAGTACGACGACACCGCGACGATGTTCTCGCGGCCGTCCGTCCAGGCGACCGAGGACTACGTCTCGGGCCGCTTCGGCTGATCCGCCCCAGACGAGAGCGAGCCGCGTCCCTCCGGGGTCGCGGCTCGCTCTCGTTCCACCGCGTTCCCTCCGGGAACGAGAAGAGCCGCACTCCGTCATGGGAGTGCGGCTCTTCTCGTGCTCGGGCCGTCAGGCGATGTCGATCGCCAGTATCGGATCGGTGGTCGGAGTCGGCGAGCCGCCGGCGTCCTCGACCGTCACGGCGACGACTCCGCCCTCGGTCAGGCTCCCCTCGAGCGGGGCCACGGTGCTGCCCTCTCCCCCATCGAACGTCCCTGCGGCGACCGGACCGGACGAGCCGATGTACCAGAGCTCGTAGGTCTTGTCCTCCGGCAGCGGCGCCAGGTCGTCCACCACGAGGGCGGAGCGGCCGAGCGAGCTCGACCAGACCAGCGTCGCCTGCTCGCCGGTGGCGACCGTGCCGGTCGTCTCCTGCGCGTCGGGGGCGCTGCGGATCTGCTCCAGAGCCGTCTGCTGCTGCGTCTGGCCGGGGCCGGACGAGAGCAGCGGCGGAAGGGTCACTCCGCCGACCACGATCACCGCGGCGGCCGCGGCCGCCGAGAGGAAGACCGCGGGGCGGGCGAACCAGCGGCTCCGGGCGCGGTTCGCGGCGCTGCCGCCACCGTCCCGGCGAGCCGTCGGACCGCTCCGCTCGCCCTCGGAGGCGACGGGGACCAGACGGGGCGCGGCGGGCGCCTCGTGGTCCTCGTCGGGCTCCTCCAGCGGCAGCTGCGGAGTGGTGGCGATGAGCGCCATCAGGTCGGCCTTGAAGCCCGGCGAGGGCTCCACGGCGGGTGCGTCGGCGACCAGCGCCTCCGCCACCTCAGCGAACGCGTCGGCCTCGCCGCGCGCCTCCGGGTGCTCGGAGAGGAAGCGCTCGAAGCGCTCCTGCTCCTCGGGCGTCAGGATGCCCAGTGCGTGACCCGCCGCGAGATCGCGCGGGTCGTCCATCCCGTCGGGGAGTCGCACATCGTTCACAGGGCCACCCCCATCTCTTCTCGAAGTCTGATCATTCCGTCACGCAGGCGTGTCTTGACGGTTCCCACGGGGCACTGCAGGATCCCCGCGATCTCGCTGTGCGAGTATCCGCCGTAGTAAGCGAGCTGCAGCGCCTGCCGCTGCAGTTCCGTCAGGCGGCCCATGGCGGCCGCGACCTTCTCGTGCTCGAGGGACACCTCCGCCTGCTCGGAGACCTGGTCGTAGTCGCGTCCGAGGTCTCGGATTCCGATGCGCATGTCCCGATCACGGCCGGCTTGAGCCGCGCGGACCCTGTCGATGGCCCTGCGGTGTGCCATCGTGAGGATCCAGGTCGTCGCGCTTCCTTTATTCGGAGCGAAACGCCCAGCGGTTTGCCAGATCTCGAGGAAGACCTCCTGGGCCACCTCCTCGGACTGGGAGCGGTCGACGAGGACGCGGATGATCAGGCCGAGGACCCGGCCGGCCATCTGGTCGTAGAGCGCGGCGAACGCGGCCTGCTCTCCCCCGGCGATGCGCTCGAGGAGGACAGCCGCCTCCGCTGTGGTGTCGTCCGTCATCAGCCCCGCCTCGCCCGCGCCCGGGCTGAAAGATTCCGCGTCATCCAGAAGGCTGTCACGGCCAGGCCTGCAACGACGACCGACACCTCGATCGGATGCGTCACGAATCGGACATCCAGCGCCAACGTGCCGATCGGCACGAGCGCGGGGTCGCCCAGCCGGGGGGCCAGCCAGAGCGAGATCACGGCCACCGCCGCAGCGGTGATGCCCGGATAGCTGCGCGGGCGGATGAGGACCCAGAGCCCGGCAAGCACGTCGAGGACCGCGAGGACGCGCATCACCGTGCCCTGCGAGAGCGAGACCCCCGCGGCGAACTGGGCGCCCTCCGCGTCGTCGACGCTCGGCGCGGCGAGGAGGTAGAGGGCGGCGACGACCAGCAGCCCCGTCCCCGCCCAGACGCGCGCGCCGATCCGGAGAGCTCTGCTGTTCTTCATTCCGCTGGCGCCTGTCTGTGGGGACTCGGGCGAGGATCGACTCCTCCTGGGCCCTCGCCTCGCGCACCGTGGCCTCGATGCGAGCAGAGAAGGGGCCGGACCGCAGGAACGCCTCTCGGCGCGAGGCCGCTCGAAGCGGCTATAAGTGGAGCCCGGGGTTACTGCGATCCGGCTTCCGCCAGTCTACCAAAGGCCTCCGCGGTGGCGGCGAGCGGCGTTCGCAGTGGGTGAACGCGGGTTGCGCGTCACTCCAGGGAGTCGCTCCGCCACAGCCGCGCGCAGCTCACGAGCTCGGCCGCGGTGGTCGAGAGGCGCAGGGCGCGGGTGGTCAGCTCGCTCGCCCGGGCGGGGTTCACCGGCTCCACGTCGTCGGCGACCGAGACGGCTCCGGAGGCGCTCACGCGGCAGAACGCCGCGGCGCGGTCCAGTGCCACCGCGAAGTCGCCGTCGAAGACGCCGCGGAGGATCCGGTCGGCCAGCTCGGTGATCTCGGCCGGCCCCGTGGGAGTGCTGGCTCCGGCGACCACCGGGTCGATCGTGGCGGACAGCTCGACTCCGCGCTGGTAGAGGAAGCTCGTGCTCTCCGGGTCCTGCCGGATGACCAGCCGCAGCAGGTAGATCCGCCAGAGGGCGCCTGGCAGGCTCGCCGCGCTGGAGCGCGCCCAGAGCTCGGCGAGCGCGTCGATGCCGTTGTGGTCGGTGTACTCGACCAGTCGGTCGATGACCACCGGGTCGGGGTCGTTCCGGACACGGCTCAGCAGCGCGATCGCGGTCTCGTGGGCGACACGGCTGATCTGCGCCGGGTCCTCTCCTCCCTGGAACGCCTCGAAGACGTGGGAGGGGAACTTGGTCGGCTTGTGGAAGCCGTCTGTCATGGGGCCGCCTTCCGCGGTCGTGCGCGCGGACGCTCTCGCGCTCGCGCTCCGTAGGGGGTTCGAGGAGGGTAACGCCCGCGGCTGGGCGGGTATGCCCGCGCCGAGGACGCGGTCCGCTCCGGGATCGTCCGCGGTCCGGGCCGCACCTGCTCCGGGCCGCACCTGCTCCGGGGGCGTCGACGGCCCGCTACCCTGGAGCGCGCGGGCCTCTAGCTCAGTTGGCAGAGCAGCGGACTTTTAATCCGCGGGTCGTCGGTTCGAGCCCGACGGGGCCCACCACACGACCGCCTGGTCGCGCTTTCCGGACAGTGCCAGGGCGCAGCCAGGTCGCCGCACTACCGTGCAGAGGTGCTGACCGTCCTCCGCGTCCTCCTGCGCCGGCCTCGGCTGTGCGAGGCGTGCCGCGTCCGGCCGGCCCGCCGCCGTGACCCGTTCTGCTCGACGGACTGCGCGAAGACGTACTACCTCTACCTCTGACGGCTCGTCCGGGCCGCGGTGCTCCGCGACGGCGTCACTCGTGGCAGAGCGACCACACCTCGTCCGGGTAGTCGCGGACCTTCTCGCCGACGAGCAGGCGCCAGCGGCCGTCCTGGTGCTCGAGCAGGCGGCCGGTGACGACCTCCGAGAGCCAGTCGGAGTCGATCCGGTACCAGCGGACGAGGCGGACGGTCGTCGCGGTGTGCGAGACGCGAGTCGTCATCGCGGGAGTCCCTTCTCGAGGAGGGAGCGGGGTGCTGGAACCAGCGGGGCGTTCGACGCGCGAACGGGGGGATGACCCGCACCGGGACGACTCCGTTGTCGACCGGCCGGGAGACTGCGGCGGGCATCCGGCGGACCGGATGCCAGGAACTCTAGACGACCGCGCGAACGGTGTCTGTCCCGTCGCCGGTCACAGCGGAGCGGCTCCGTTCAGCGGACTCAGGGCTGGACGGTGCAGCCGGCCGAGCGCGTCTGCCGGAACGCGGCCGCTTCGCGGGTGCGGGAGCGGAGCCTCCTCGCGCGGCGGCGGAGGAGCCGCTCGCTCGGGCCGAAGGCTCCGGATTCGAGGAGCTGGCGGAGGGACAGGGTCACCTGCCGGGCCAGACGGGGATCGATGCGGCCGGGGATCCGGATCGCGTCGATGAGGTCGAGGGCGTTGCGCGTGGTGCGGGAGATCGCCATGACGGAACCCTAGGGACGCCGGGGCGCGGTGTGCGCGCCCCGGACGGGGGCGCCGACGGGGACTGATGCTCAGCCCCGGGGCGCCCCGGCGGGATCAGTCGTGCCCGTTGCTGCCGTCGCCACGGCCCGTGGAGGACTGCAGGCGGTCGATGTGCTCGGAGGCCTGGGCCTTGGTGAGGTCGGCGGGCAGGGTCTCGCCCGCCTCGCGTGCGAGGGTGTCGAGGTAGCTGCGCTGCGGGCCGGTCATCGGCTCATCGCCGGTGACCCAGTCGGACGGGTCCTTGCTGGCGCTGGTGTCGCTGCCGTCGTCGGCACGGGCGCCGAGGACGTCGCCCTCGGTCTTGACATCGGGATCGGTGGTGTTGTCATCGCTCATGGTGCGACCGTACGCCCGACCACCGACGCCGACGAGGGCTTGCGGAGCGGGCCCGGGCGCCCCGCTTCACGAGCCGAGCAGCGCGTGCGCGACGGTGAAGATGACCAGCCCGGCCAGGGAGCCCACGACGGTGCCGTTGATCCGGATGAACTGGAGGTCCTTCCCGACCTGCAGCTCGAGCTTCTCGGACGTCTCGCGCGGGTCCCAGCGGTGGATGGTGTCGCCGATGATGCTGGCGATGTCGGTGCGGTAGCGGTCGACCAGGTTGGCCGCTACCGATCCGATCCAGGAGTCGACGGTCGCCGCGAGACCGGCGTCGGTCGAGAGCCGGCGGCCCAGATCGACCACGATCGACTCGATGCTGCCGCGGAGGGGGCTCGACGGGTCGTCCATCGCGCCGAGGAGGGAGGCCTTCGTCGCCTCCCAGGCGTCCCCGGCGAGCTCGCGGACGCGCGGGCTGTCGAAGGCGCGGTTCTTGATCTCCTCGACCCGGGCGATCAGGTCGGGGTCGGTGCCCAGATCCTGCGCCAGCGTGGCGAGGTAGCCGTCGATCGCGATCCGGAACGGGTGCACCTGGTCCTCGCGCACCGCGGCGACGAAGACGAGCGCCTCGCGGTACAGCCGCTCGTCCACCGCTCGGCTGACCGCGGAGGGCAGCCAGCTCGGCAGGCGGCCGCTGACCATGCGGGTGAAGCTCTGCGGGTTCGCGGTCAGCCACGCCTCCGCCTGCTCCACCAGCGTGTCCACGAGGCGCCGGTGGTGGCCCGCCTCGACCACGCTGCCCACCAGCGAGCCCAGCGGCGGGCCCCACTGCGGGTCGAGGAGGTGGCGCCGCGCCAGCGCCTCGATCACGCGCTGCACGTCGGAGTCGTCCAGCAGGGCGATCGCCGAGCGGACGGCCGCGGCGCTCTCGCCGCCGACCCGGTGCGCGTTCTCCGGCTCGGCGAGCCACAGCCCCGCCCGCCGGGCGATCCCGAAGGAGTCGAGCTTCTCGCGCACGATGGCGCCGCGGAGGAAGTTCTCCTCGACGAACTGCGCGAGGCTCGCGCCGATCTCGTCCTTCTTGGTCGGGATGATCGCGGTGTGCGGGATCGGCAGGCCCAGCGGCCGCCGGAACAGCGCGGTCACGGCGAACCAGTCGGCGAGCGCGCCGACCATCCCGCCCTCGCTCGCGGCCCGGACCCACTGCAGCCACGGGTAGCGCTCCTGCAGGGCGAACGACACGGCGAAGACGACGGCCATCACCACGAGCAGGCCCGTGGCGAGCCGCTTCATCCGGACGAGAGCGACGCGCTTGGCCTCGTCGTCGCGCCCGACCGCCGCGAGGGTGGTCATGACGCGGTGGGGAACCCCTCGTGGCGGATGCCCCACGCGACGGTCCACTCCTCGCCCGGCTCGAGCCAGCGCAGGCCCTGCCCGCTGTTGAACGCCTCGGCGGGAGCGGTCATCGGCTCCACGGCGATCGCGGTCTTCACGTCGTCGCCGTCGGGGAAGATCCGGGTGATGAAGACCTGGATGAAGTTGTGCGAGGCGTCGGCCCAGAGGAGCACGCGGCGGCCGTCCGCGGCGCGGAGGCCGTGCACGCTCTCGCCGTCGACCATCCGGACGTCGGCCCAGGCGTCGTCGAGCTCCAGGTCGCCGATGCGGCGGCCGGAGCGGAGGTCCCACTCGGTGCCCTCGACCGGGTTCTGCACGGTGGGGTTGAGGCGCTCGTCGACCTCGATGTGCACCGCCGCGTCGACGGTGATCTCGAGCTCGTCGGTCGGGACGTCGCCGATGGCGAGGAAGGGGTGCGTGCCGATGGCGACGGGCGCCTCGTCGGCTCCGACGTTGACGACGCGGTGGACGACCTTCAGCCCGTCGGCCTGCAGCTCGTAGCGGACCGAGGTCTCGAGGTGGAACGGGTAGCCCGCCTGCGGCACGACCGGCGCGGCCAGCTCGACGAAGGACGGGCCCTGGTCGACGAGGCGGTACGGGGTGCTCACCAGGAGGCCGTGGATGGCGTTGTGGTACTTCGGCTCGGTGATCGCGAGCTGGAGCGTCTCGCCGCGGTGGTGCCAGCGCCCGTCCTTGACGCGGTTGGGCCAGGGCATCAGGACGATGCCCGAGCCGAACGGCGGGACGGTGCTCTCCGGGTAGGAGGCGGTGATCTCCACTCCGTCGACCGAGAGGTAGCGCAGCGCTGCGGCCACCTCCGTCACGACGGCGTGCAGGGTGCGTCCCTCAGCGGTGAGGTCGAGCGAGAACTGGCGCCCGGTGGCGGGGGCGGGGGTGAAGTCGGCCATTCCTTGATCCTACGGACTGACGCGCTCGCCGAGCGCCCGGCAGCGGGTGACCGCGAGCCCCGCCTCCTCCAAAGCGGCGACGAGTCCGTCGGCGGCGCCCGCCCCCGTGAGCAGACGGTCGAACTCGTCGGGAGCGGCGACCCGGCCGAGGTCGACCACTCCGAGCTTCGAGGAGTCCGCGACCACGACCCGGCGGGTCGCCGCCTGCAGCATCCGGCGCTTCAGAGTCGCCTCCGGGAGATTGACGTTGGTGACGCCGGCCTCGGGGTGCACGCCGGTGCAGCCGATGAAGGCGATGTCGGCGCGGATCCGCTCGAGCAGCTCGGACGCCAGCGGCTCGACCAGCGAGTGCTGCAGCGGCCGCAGAGTGCCCCCGGTGACGACGACCGTGAAGCGCGGGATGGCCGGCTCGAGCGCCAGCGCCGTGGAGAGGCCGTTCGTGATCACCGTGACGTCGCGCAGATCCTCCCGCGCCACGAGCGCGTGCGCGATGGCGAGCGGGGTGGTGCCCACGTCGAGCACGATGCTCTGCCCGGAGGAGACGGAGGCGGCGGCCTCCTCGCCGATCGCGGCCTTCTCGTCGGAGGCGGCGCTGAGGCCCTCCTCGAGCGAGCGCTCGCCGGTGGGCCTCGGCGCCGGGATCGCCCCTCCGCGCACCCGCTGGAGGACGCCCTCGCTCGCGAGCAGGGCGAGATCGGAGCGGACCGTGACGACCGAGACCCCGAGCATGTCGGCCATCGGGGCGACCCCGACGAAGCCCGAGCTCTCGGCGGCTAGACGCAGCCGCAGCCGGCGCTCGATCGCCGACGTGGACTCCTGCTCGCCGTCCGTCCTCATCCGCCCATCGTGCCCGCGGACCGGTGGACTTGTCAAAGGGAAAACGAGCTTTCCTTTTCGAAGATGCGGCCCTAGTCTGACTCCTGCCATGAACGAAGCGATCACACTCTCCGCCGGCGTCGTCAAGCGCCCGCACACGCTGGCCGACGGCCGCGAGCTCCTCTACTTCGACGACGCCGACACGACCCTCCCCCCGGAGCGCGCCGCCGACGCACGCCACCTCGACCCCCGCCCCGCCACCGCGCGGATGCGCCAGGACGTGCTGACCGGCGAGTGGGTCTCCATCGCCGCGTCGCGCCAGAACCGCGTGTTCCTGCCGCCGGCCGAGCTCGATCCGCTCGCCCCGGCGTCGCCGACGAACCCGTCGGAGGTGCCCAGCCGGTACGACGTCGCCGTCTTCGAGAACCGCTCCCCCTCCTTCGGCCCGCTCCTCGAGGACGCGGACGCGCCCGCCTCCCTGGAGGACCTGCGCACTCTCGGGCTCGGCCGGACGCTGACCAGCGTCGGCCGCTGCGAGGTCGTCTGCTTCAGCCCCGAGCACGAGGGCTCGTTCGCCACGCTCAGCGCCTCCCGCGCCCGGACCGTGGTCGAGGCCTGGGCCGACCGCGTGGGCGCCCTCTCGGCCCTTCCCGGCGTGCAGCAGGTCTTCCCGTTCGAGAACCGCGGCGAGGCGATCGGCGTCACGCTGCACCACCCCCACGGGCAGATCTACTCCTACCCCTACGTCACGCCGCGCACGACCCGCCTGCTCGCCTCGCTCGACAGCTACGGGCCGTCGATGTTCGCCGACGTCCTCGCCTTCGAGCAGGCCGGCGAGCGCGTCCTCCTCCGCGGCGAGCACTTCACCGCGTTCGTGCCGTTCGCCGCGCGCTGGCCCGTCGAGGTGCACCTCCTGCCGCACCGCCACGTCCCGGACCTGGCGGCGACGACCCCGGAGGAGCGCGACGAGCTGGCTGTGATGTACCAGCGCCTGCTCCGCGGCATCGACGCCCTCTACGACACCCCGACGCCCTACATCGCCGCCTGGCACCAGGCCCCGGTGCACGAGCGCCGCGACGAGGTGCGCCTGATGCTCCAGATCACCTCGCCCCGCCGCGCCGAGACGAAGCTCAAGTACCTCGCGGGGAGCGAGGCCGCGATGGGCGCCTGGATCGGCGACATCGCCCCCGAGACGAGCGCCGCGGCCCTGCGCGCGGCGATCGAGCGGGCCGACGCGGCCGTGCTCGAGGCCGGGATCGCACAGCGCCCCGACGCGGCCCTGCCGGTCGCCGCGCACAGCGACGACTCGCTTCCCGGCGGCGCCGCCACTCCCGCCACCACCGCCGCCGACATCGCCGAGGAGAACCGATGACCGCCGCTCCCGCCTCCCTGACCGCCGTCGCCGAGAGCGCGGCCGCCGCCTTCGAGCGCACTTTCGGCCGCCCCGCCGCCGGCGTCTGGGCCGGCCCCGGCCGCGTGAACCTGATCGGCGAGCACACCGACTACAACGACGGCTTCGTCTTCCCCTTCGCGATCGACCGCGCCACGGCGATGGCCGTCGCGCCCAGGGAGGACCGCCTGATCCGGATCAGCAGCGCCTTCTCCCCCGAGGTGGTCGAGGTCGCTCTCGACGAGCTCGGCCCCGGCGCCGTCACCGGCTGGTCGGCCTACCCGCTCGGCGTGGTCTGGGCGCTCACCGAGTACGGCGTCGACCTGGGCTCCCGCTCGGGCTTCGACGCGTACGTCGACTCCGACGTGCCGGTCGGCGCGGGGCTCTCGAGCTCGGCGGCGCTGATGTGCGCGATGGCCGTCGCCCTCGACGAGCTCTGGCACCTCGGTTTCGACCGCGCGACGATGGCCCGCGTCGGTCGTCGCGCCGAGAACGTCGCGGTCGGCGCCCCCACCGGGATCATGGACGAGTCCGCCTCCCTCTTCGGGAAGCGCGACGCCGCGGTGTTCCTGGACTGCCGCAGCCTCGACACCGAGGTCGTCCCCCTCGGCTTCGAGGAGGCCGGGCTCGTCCTGCTCGTCGTCGACACCCGCGTCGAGCACGCGCACGCCACCGGCGGCTACGCCGAGCGGCGCGCCTCCTGCGAGCTCGGCGCCGCGACCCTCGGCGTGCCGTCGCTCCGCGAGCTGACGGTCGACGACCTGCCGCGCGCCCAGGAGCTCCTCGACGACGTCACCTACCGGCGCGTGAAGCACGTCGTGACGGAGGATGCCCGCGTGCTCGAGACCGTCCGCACCCTGCGCGAGCACGGTCCCCGGGCGATCGGCGATCTGCTCGACGCCGGCCACGTCTCCCTCCGCGACGACTTCGAGATCTCGGTGCCCGAGCTCGACACCGCCGTCGAGGCGGCGCGCGGCGCCGGAGCGATCGGCGCCCGGATGACCGGCGGCGGCTTCGGCGGCTCCGCGATCGCCCTCACCCCGGTGGAGAAGGAGGAGGAGGTCCGCGCCGCGGTCCTCGCCGCCTTCGTCGAGAAGGGCTTCACGACTCCGGAGCTCTTCCTGGTCACGGCCGCCGACGGCGCGGGTCGGGTGCTCTGACCTCTGCTTCCGTCGACGCCCCCTGCGACCTCGCGTCGCAGGGGGCGTTCCTCGTCCAGCCGCTACGGCGCCGGATCCGGCGGAACGACGGCGCGCCCTTCTCCCCCGGTGACCCGAACCAGCTCGGCGAAGCTCGTCGGGTAGACGGTGTGCGCGTGCCCGGCCGCAGCCCAGACCACGTCGTAGGCGGCGAGGGCCGTGTCGACCACGGTGCGCAGCGGCGCGGGATGGCCCACCGGCGCGATCCCGCCGATCGTCTGGCCCGTCGCGGACTTCACCTCCGCGGCCGGCGCCCGGGTGATCGATCCGCCCAGCTGCACGCCCAGCCAGGCGGTGTCGACGCGGTGGCCGCCGCTGGTCAGGACCAGCAGCGGCGCACCGTCGATCAGGAACACGAGCGAGTTGGCGATCTGGCCGACGTCGACGCCCAGCGCCTCGGCCGCCAGTGCCGCCGTCGACGCGGCCGAATCGAGCCAGCGCACGGTCGGGTGCACGCCGTGCCGGTCGAGGTCGGCGAGGACGCGGTCGACGGCCGGGTGGCTCCGTTCGCTCATGCCGCCGAGGCTAGCGCCCCGGCCGCCCTCACTTCTCGAACGTGGAGGCGTCGATCACGAAGCGGTAGCGGACGTCCGAGGCGAGGACGCGCTCGTAGGCCTCGTTGATCTGCGACGCCGAGACGACCTCGACCTCGCTCGCGATGCCCTTCTCGGCACAGAAGTCGAGCATCTCCTGGGTCTCGCGGATGCCGCCGATGCCCGAGCCCGCGAAGGAGCGACGGGCGCCGAAGAGCGTGAAGACGTGCAACGGCAGCGCCTCGGCCGGAGCGCCCACGTTCACCATCGTGCCGTTGCGGCGCAGGAGCCCCAGGTAGGCGTCGAGGTCGAGGGGCGCGCTGACCGTGTTGACGATCAGGTCGAAGGTGTTCGCGAGATCGGTGAAGGTCGCCTCGTCGCGCGTCGCGTAGTAGTGGTCGGCGCCCAGGCGGAGGCCGTCCTCCTTCTTGCTGAGGGTCTGCGAGAGCACGGTGACCTCGGCGCCCATCGCGTGCGCGAACTTGACGGCCATGTGGCCGAGCCCGCCGAGGCCGACGACGGCCACGCGCTTGCCGGGGCCCGCCTCCCAGTGCGAGAGCGGCGAGTAGGTCGTGATGCCCGCGCACAGCAGCGGAGCGGCGGCCTCGTAGGGGATCGACTCCGGCACGCGGAGCACGAAGTCCTCGACGACGACGACGTGCGTGGAGTAGCCGCCCTGGGTGATGGTGCCGTCGCGGTCGACGGAGGCGTAGGTGCCGGTGTTGCCCTTCAGGCAGTACTGCTCCTCGCCCGCGAGGCAGTTCTCGCACTCGCGGCAGGAGTTCACCATGCAGCCGACGCCGACGCGGTCGCCGACGGAGTGCTTGGTGACCTCGGAGCCGACCTCGGCGACGACGCCGACGATCTCGTGGCCGACGGTCAGCGGGTACGCCACCGGACCCCAGTCGCCGCGGACGGTGTGGATGTCGGAGTGGCAGATGCCGGAGTAGGCGATCTCGATGAGCACGTCGTGCGGTCCGACGTCACGGCGCTCGATGGTGGTGGGGACGAGCGGCTCGGTCGCGGAGGGGGCGGCGTAGGCGGTGACGGTGACCATGGGTTCTCCTCGTGGGGCGGGGCGCGCTCCGAGGACGTGTCCGACGGGGTGGGGGACGCGAGAGCGCCCGGCCACGCTACCGGCAGGCGACTGGGCGTCGCCCCCGAGCGCGGTCCGGCGCGGGTCCCGTGGCGCGGGACCGGTCAGCGCAGGGCGCGCTCGGCCGCCGTCACCACGTTGTGGATGAGCATCGCGCGCGTCATCGGGCCGACTCCGCCGGGCACGGGCGAGAGCCAGCCCGCGACCTCCGCCACCTCCGGTGCGACGTCGCCGGTCAGCTTCGCGCGGCCCGTCTCCGGGTTCTCGACTCGCGTGATGCCCACGTCGAGCACGGCGGCGCCGGGCTTCACCCAGTCGGCGCGGATGAGCCCGGGCACGCCCACCGCGGCCACCACGATGTCGGCGCGGCGCACCTCCGCGGCGAGATCGGCCGTGCGGGAGTGGGTGAGGGTCACGGTGGCGTCGAGGCCCTTCCGCGTGAGCAGGAGCCCGAGCGGACGTCCGACGGTGAGCCCACGGCCCACGACGACGACGTGCCTGCCCGAGGTCGGGATGCCGTGGCGCTGCAGCATCTCGACGATCCCGTTCGGCGTGCAGGGCAGCGGGCTGTCCAGCTCGCCCTCGACGCCGAGAACCAGGCGGCCGAGGTTGGTGGGGTGCAGGCCGTCGGCGTCCTTGTCCGGATCCATGAGCTCGAGCATCGCGTTCTCGTCGATGCCCTTCGGCAGCGGGAGCTGGATGATGTACCCGGTCACGGCCTCCGAGTCGTTGAGCTGCCGGATGGCGGCGCGGATGTCGTCCGCCGACGCGGTCGCGGGGAGGTCCACGCGGATCGACTCGATCCCGACCTCCGCGCAGTCGCGGTGCTTGCCCGCGACGTACGAGCGGGAGGCGGGATCGTCCCCCACCAGCAGCGTGCCGAGCCCGGGCACGACGCCCCGCTCGCGCAGAGCGGCGACCCGCTCCGCGATCTCCGTCTTGACCGCCGTCGCCGTCGCGACGCCGTCGAGTACCTGTGCCGTCATCTCGGGCTCCTCGGTCGTGGCGCGGCGGAGGGGGGGCGGTGCCCCGTCCTCCGCCGCGCGGGTGGTGCAGCGGATCGACTACAGCCCGGGGTAGAGCGGGAAGTCGTCGGTGAGGCGGGCGACACGGCCGCGCAGCGCCTCGAGGTCGGCCGAGGGCTTGAGCGCCTCGGCGATGACGTCGGCGACCTCGGTGAACTCCGTGTCGCCGAAGCCGCGCGTCGCGAGCGCCGGCGTACCGATGCGCAGGCCCGAGGTGACCATCGGCGGGCGGGGGTCGAACGGCACGGCGTTGCGGTTGACCGTGATGCCGACCTCGTGGAGGCGGTCCTCGGCCTGCTTGCCGTCCAACGGCGAGTCGCGCAGGTCGGCGAGGACGAGGTGGACGTCCGTGCCGCCGGTCAGGACGTCGATGCCCTCGGCCTTCGAGTCGGCCGCAGTGAGGCGCTCGGCGAGGATCTGCGCGCCGCGGATGGTGCGTGCCTGGCGATCGGCGAACTCGGGCTCGCCGGCGAGCTTGAACGCGGTCGCCTTCGCGGCGATCACGTGCATGAGCGGGCCGCCCTGCTGGCCGGGGAAGACGGCCGAGTTCAGCTTCTTGGCGTACTCCTGCTTCGCGAGGATGAGCCCCGAGCGCGGGCCGGCCAGCGTCTTGTGGACGGTGGTGGTCACGACGTCGGCGTAGGGCACCGGCGACGGGTGCAGCCCCGCCGCCACGAGGCCGGCGAAGTGGGCCATGTCGACCCAGAGCTTCGCGCCGACCTCGTCGGCGATGGCGCGGAACGCCTCGAAGTCGAGCTGACGGGGGTAGGCGGACCAGCCGGCGATGAGCACCTGCGGGCGGACCTCGAGGGCCTTCTCGCGGACCGCGTCCATGTCGATGCGGAAGGTCTGCGGGTCGACGCCGTACGCGGTCGCGTTGTAGAGCTTGCCCGAGAAGTTCAGCTTCATGCCGTGGGTCAGGTGGCCGCCGTGCGCGAGCTCGAGGCCGAGGATGGTGTCTCCGGGCTGCACGAGCGCGGCGAGCGCCGCGGCGTTGGCGGAGGCTCCGGAGTGCGGCTGGACGTTGGCGAACTCGGCGCCGAAGAGGGCCTTGGCGCGGTCGATCGCGAGCTGCTCGGCGATGTCGACGTACTCGCAGCCGCCGTAGTAGCGGCGGCCGGGGTAGCCCTCGGCGTACTTGTTGGTCAGGACGGAGCCCTGCGACTCGAGGATCGCGCGCGGCACGAAGTTCTCGCTCGCGATCATCTCGAGGTAGCCGCGCTGGCGGTCGAGCTCCTGCTGGAGCACGGCGGCGATCTCGGGGTCGACCACCGACACGGGCTGGTCGAACGAGGCGGCGACGCCGGGGCTGGCGGGGGAAGAGGACACGGACGCTCCTTGGCTGGGAAACGGAAGGGGCCCGGCAGGTCGCTGCGGCGCGACACGGCTCGTTCGGGCGACCCGATCTACGGTATCCGTTCCAGCCCAGGCGTGCGGCGGGAAAAGTGTCCGGGGCGCTGCCCCGGAGGAGGTGCCGCTCCCTGATGGTCACCCATCCGAACGCCAGTCGCGGCGGGCTCACTCTAGCAAGCGGGCCGGGTGGCGCGGGAGTCGCGCCAGTCGAGGGCGGGCACGCGCGATCGTGCGACGATCCCTCGGGCGGTCCCGGCGCGGGACCGGGAGGGAGGGCGTCGCCGTGGGTCCTCGACGCCGCTCCGAGCGCATCGACGGCCGCAGCGACGAGGAGCTCGTCGCGCTGGTCCGGGAGGGCCGCACCGACGCGGTCTCCGAGCTCTGGCGCCGCCACTCCTCGGCCGGGCGCACCGTGGCCCGGGCGTGGGCGAGCAGCTCCGACCCCGACGACCTGGTCTCGGAGGCGTTCCTCCGCGTCCTGCGGGCGATCGAGCGCGGCGGCGGACCCGAGGGCGCCTTCCGCCCCTACTTCTTCACCACCGTCCGCAACGTCGCGGGATCCTGGGCCCGGCGGGACCGGCACGAGCGGCCGTTCGACGAGGCCGACCGCGCCCTCCCCTCTGCCGGCCCCGATCCCGAGGCGCACGCCCTCGCCGCCCTCGAGCGCGACCTGGGCGCGCGCGCGTTCCGGGCGCTGCCGCCGCGCTGGCAGGAGGTGCTCTGGTACACGGAGGTGGAGGGCCTGTCCCCCGCCGCCGCCGCACCGCTGATGGGCCTGCGGCCCAACGCGGTCGCAGCGCTCGGGGTGCGGGCGCGGGAGGGGCTGCGCTCCGCGTGGATCCGGGAGCACGTGGCGGACGCCTCGGCGACGGGCGAGTGCGAGTGGGTGCTCGAGCGGGCGGGGACGTACGCGCGAGGACGAGCCCCCGTCCGGGACAGGCACCGCATCGACCGGCACCTGGACGGGTGCCTCTCCTGCCGGGAGGCGCTGGCGGAGGCCGAGAGCACTGCGCGCCGCCTCGCGTCGGTGCTGCTGCCGCTCTCGGCCGGCGTGAGCGGTGCGGCAGCCTGGGCGGCGGGCGGGGGCTCCGGCGCGGCCTCCGGTCCGCTGCCGAGCGCGGTCCGGGCGTCGAGCGCGGTTCGAGCGTCGAGAGCGGTCCGAGCGTCGAGAGCGGGCAGCGGAACAGGAGTAGTCGTCGCCGCGTCCGCTGCGGCGGCACTCGCGGTCGCGGGAGTCGTCGGCGCGGTGGTGCTGCTGTCCGGGAACGGGGGCGGCGCGCTCGTGGCGGCGGAGGACGCCTCCGCGCGGGTGGACGAGCGTGCAACGGCCGAGGCGGCTGCGCCCACATCGAGCGGAGGAGCGGCGGCGAGCGCCGACCGGCCGGAGACGGACCCGGAGGCCGCGGACCGGACGAGTGCAGCGGACGGCGATCCGGCGGGGCGGTCCAGCGGTTCCGGCGCCGCTCCGAGGAGCACGGTGCCGGCCGTGGCCGGACGGGCTGCGTCGGACGATGCCGGAGCGACGCGCGCGACCCCCGGGAGGACGGGACGCCCGCCGCAACAAAAGCCGTCCCACGATCCCGTCGGCGCACCGGCGTCGAGAGGGATCGAGGCGACCGCCTCCCCGACTCCTGCCGCCGAGCCCGCCCCGTCCCGCCCTGCCGTGACCGGCAGCCCCGCACCGGCGCCCTCCCCTGCCGTCACCGAGGGTCCGGCCCCCTCCGGGCCGCCGGGGACCACGACCGGGAGCTCCGCGCCGGGCCCGATCGGCAACGGCCCGGCCCTGCCCTCCGTTCCGGTCCCGACCCCCGCACCCAGCACTCCGGTTCCCGTTCCTCTTCCTGTTCCTGTTCCGACCGTGACTCCCCCACCGGACACTCCCGCTCCGGCAGGGACGCACGTACCGAGCACCCCGGCGCCGGTCCCGACAGAGGCGCCGAGCACCTCCGCTCCGGTCTCGACTCCCGCACCGGTCACGACCCCTACTCCGGCCGCACCTCCCGCTCCGGCCGCACCGACCCTCGCGCTCGACACCGACGGCCGGCTGCTGCCCGATGCCCGGGGCACCGCCGCGCCCGGCGCCGAGGTGCTCCTCGAGGACGCCTCCGACGGACACCGCGTGGGCTCCGCCACCGCCGACGCCGACGGCTCCTGGACCGCGCCGGCGCTCCCCCTCCCCGCGGGCAGGACCACGGTGCTGGCGCGCACCGCCGCAGGAGTCAGCGCCCCGGAGACGGTCGACCTGCGCGCTCCGGTGCTCCTCGCCCGGGCCGCGTCGAGCGGGGGCGCGGTCGGCGTGCTCGTGCTCGCCGACCCCGACGCGGACGGCCTCGACCTCCTGGTCGACGGCGAGCAGGTGCGGTCCCTCGCTCCCGGAGCCCCCGTCCTCGCCGCGACCCTGGAGGTCGGTCCCGGGAGGCACACGATCGGCGTCCGCTACTCCTCCCCGGACGGGCGGACGGGACCCGTCGCCGTCGTGTCCGTCGACGCGGGCTGAGGCGCGCGGACCGCCCCGTGCCCCACCGTTATCCTGGGCGGATGCAGCCCGAACCCGCCGCGTCCGCGACTCCCCGGCCCGCCTCCGCGAGCACCCGTCCGACGGGCAGCGACGCCGCGTGGTCCGGCGCCCGGCCCGCGGGAAACCACTGGACCCTGACCTTCGCCTGCCCCGACCAGCCGGGCATCGTGCACGCCGTGTCCGGTGCCGTCGTCCAGGCCCGCGGCAACATCACCGAGAGCCAGCAGTTCTCGAGCGCCGACACCGGCCGCTTCTTCATGCGCCTGCAGGTGGAGTCGCCGATCAGCCGCGAGGAGTTCGCCGCCGCCCTGCTGCCGATCACCGAGCACTACGGGATGACCTGGCGCCTCGACGTCGTCGGCCGGCCGCTGCGCACCCTCGTCCTCGCCTCCACGGCCGCGCACTGCGTCAACGACCTGCTCTTCCGCCAGCGCGCCGGGCAGCTCGCGGTGGACATCCCGATGATCCTGTCCAACCACGGCAGCCTGCGCGACCTCGCCGAGTTCTACGGCGTGCCCTTCGAGTCGCGCCCCGTGGTCTCGCCGGAGTCGAAGCGCGGGTTCGAGGAGCGCGTGCTGGAGGTCGTCGAGGAGCACGACGTCGAGCTCGTGGTCCTGGCGCGCTACATGCAGATCCTCTCCCCCGAGCTCTGCGCGCGACTGGCCGGTCGCGCCATCAACATCCACCACTCGTTCCTGCCGGGCTTCAAGGGCGCGAACCCGTACAAGCAGGCGCACGCCCGCGGCGTCAAGCTGATCGGGGCGACCGCGCACTTCGTGACCAGCGACCTCGACGAGGGGCCGATCATCGAGCAGAACGTGGTGCGCGTGGACCACTCGCACTCGGTCGCCCAGCTCGTGGCGATCGGGCAGGACGAGGAGAGCCGCACGCTCACGCAGGCGGTCAAATGGTTCGCGGAGGACCGGGTGCTCCTCGACGGGGCCCGCACCATCATCTTCCGCTGACCTCCGGCGGCTAGCATGGTCGGCGTGAATCGAGCAGGAGCGGACACCGCGGGCACCGACATCAGGATCGGCCCGAACGCGATCCTCCGGTTCCTCCTGGAGCTCGTCGCGCTGGCGACCTTCGCCCTCTGGGGCTTCGCGTCGTGGGACCTGCCGTGGAACATCGTCCTCGGCATCGGCGCTCCGGTGGTCGCCGCGCTGATCTGGGCGCTCTTCCTCTCGCCGCGCGCGGTCCTCGCGATCGACGTCTACGGCCGCTCGCTGATCGAGCTGCTCGTGATGGGCGCCGCCGCGCTGGCGTGGCTGGACCTCGGCCAGCCGGTCGTCGCGATCGTCTTCGGCGTCCTCGCCGTCGTCTCCGGCGTCATCGCGGGACGCCGCTCCCTCTGATCCTGACGGCGGCCGCTCAGGCCGAGGGGGCGCTCGCTCGGAGCCGTCCACCGCTGTCCCCGAGGGTGTACCGCGGTCCCCGTGCGCTCGCCGCCGCTCGGAGCGGGACCGAACGCGTCGTCCCGGCTCGCAGCGGCAGGTCGCCACCGCGCTCTCCCGTCGATGCACCTCCGGGGATGCGCCACCGCAGCGGGATCCCGGGCCGATCGCACTGCCGGGGCCCCAGTCGGAGATGCTCCGCCCCGCCTGATCGTCGATCTCTCCCCGACCCGCTCCCGCCTCCCCTCTCGAGCCGTTCCCCCACGCAGCCCGGCCGGTCCTGCTCCCGGCACGCACCACGAGCCGCCCCGTCTCCGCCTCCCCGGCCCGGGAACGGCGAACGGCCGCCCCCGCCGCTCCTGGAGGAGCAGGGGGACGGCCGTTCGCGGCGGTCGCGGAGGACTACTCCGCGGCGCCCGCCTCACGCTGCGCCAGGGCGCGGCGTCGGAGGCCGGTGATCACAGCACCTGCACCGAGGAGGGCGAGGGCGGCGGCTCCGAGGAGACCGCCGTCGAAGCCCGTCGACGGGAGGCCGCCGGCGCCGTGGCCGGGCGCGCCCGGTCCGGCGGTCGGCGTGGAGGTGGGCTCCCCCGGTCCGGCGGTGGGACCGGCCGTCGGCGTCGCGGTCGGCTCCGGGGTGCCCGTGGGCTCCGGAGTCGCGGTCGGCGTCGGGGTGGGGGTGACCGCCTCGGTGACGTCGACGCTCACGAGCGTCGCGAGTCCCGAATCGGTGTAGGCGACACGGCCGAGGTAGCGGGCCGGGCCCGCCAGGTTCGACCAGGAGACCGCGTACGCGATCGGCTCGCCCTGCACGGCGTCGACCACGGCGGGGTCGGTGCTCAGCGAGCCGAGACCGTTCTCCGGAGTGATGACGAAGCTGCGGAAGTCGAACGTGACGGTCGAGGATCCCGGAGCGGTCGAGTAGACATCGGCCTGGACCGTGTACTCGCCCGGAGCGGGGTCGGCGATGTCGACGCGCTCGTCGGCCGAGCCGGTCGCCGAGGTGAAGACCTTGTCGGTGCTCTCGCTGGTGACGGTGAGGTCGAGGTCGGCCGCGTCGTCGAGCGAGTCGAGATCGAAGCGGGCGAACTCGGCGCCCTCCGGCACCACGACGGTGGTCGTCAGCGACTTCCCCGTGGGGAGCGTCGCCGAGTGGCCGTCGGCGGCGGTGGCGTCCTCGGCGAGGACACCCTCGGCGAGACCGCTCGCGGTGAGCGGCAGCGCGCCGGTGATGCCGGGCGTGACCGTCACCGTGCCGGTGCCGGTCGAGCCGGTGCCGGAGACCTCGTAGGGCGCGTCCAGCAGGACGGGGCGCACCGCGATCGGGCTGCGGACGTCGTGCTCCGCGCTCGCCCAGGTCAGGTAGCCGGTGGCGAACTGGTTGAGCGCCGCCGAGCCGGTGGTGAAGGAGACCGTGTACTCCGCCGTCTGGCCCGCACCCGTGAAGGAGAGGGTTGAGGGCGAGACGACGGTGTCGATCCCGGCGAGGCCGTCGACCGAGGCGGTGTAGGTGCCCGCGCCGGTCGAGGTGACCGTGCGGGTCACAGTCTGCGTGCCCGCGAGGGCGCCGATCGCGATCGAGGCCTGGTTGAGGTCGGACGGGTCGATCGCGGCGATCGGGTCGATCACCGGGTTCGAGGTGAAGACGTAGCCCGCACCCTTGAGGAACGCGATCCAGTCCTCCGTGCCGCTCTGGTAGAGCAGCCCGGGGTCGAGGAACGCGGCCGGGTCGACGTGTCCGGCGCCCTGGGCGAAGACGTCCTCGGACGCGGCGCCCGACTGGTCGACGCTGTCGTAGGCGGAGGTCATCATGGCCGACTTCACCGCGGACGGCGAGGCCTTCGGGGTCGCGCCGAGGATCAGCGCGCCGAGGCCCGCCACGTGCGGCGACGACATCGAGGTGCCGGACTCGAACGCGAAGGCGGGGTCGTCGCCCTCGGCGTTGAAGCTGTCGGCGAGGATCGCGACGCCGGGCGCCGTGAGGTCGGGCTTCAGCACGTCGGCGCCGTCCGCCTCAGCGGGTCCGCGCGACGAGAAGCCGGCGACCTGCGGGACGGGGATGGAGGCTCCGGACGAGTTGCCCTCGGAGAGGGTCACGGTCGCACCGGCGGTGCCGGCGTAGGTCGTGATCGCCTGGTAGGCCTGCGAGTCGATCTGGATGCTCGGGACCGAGTGGTCGTCGACGTGCAGGGCGTTCGGGGTCGGGTTGAGCAGCAGCATGCCGATGCCGCCGGCCCGCTCGACCTCGGCCGACTTGGAGACGCGCGCGGTGACGCCCGCGGTGCAGGCGACGATCGTGCCCTTCACCTTGTCGGGGTCGAGGGTGCCGGTCTCGCAGATGGCGGGGTTCTCGGCGCCCGAGCGGACGACGTCGGCGCTGTTCACCAGCGGTCCGGTGACGTCCTCGTGGACCGAGATGGATCCTCCGACGAACTTCTGGCCGTCGCCGAGAGCGGCGGTCGCGGTGTAGGTCGGGATGGAGGACGCGGCGACCGTGGTGTACCAGGGCGACGCGTGGTCGAGCGTGGAGGCGCCCGCACCCGAGTTGCCGGCCGAGGCCGCGACGAAGACGCCCGCGGCGGCGGCGTTGAGGAACGCCTCGTCGATCGCGGTCAGGGTCGAGGTGGCCGAGCCGCCGCCGATCGAGAAGTTGATGACGTCGACGCCGTCCTTGGTCGCGGCGTCGATGGCCGCGAGGATGCCCGCTCCGGAGCAGAAGTCGTCGTCGTCGGTGCCCTCGTCGGGTCCGTTCCAGCAGACCTTGTACGCGGCGACCTTGGCGGCCGGGGCGACTCCGGAGATCTTCCCGTAGTCGTAGCCGTCGACGCTCGCCTCGACGCCGTTGTTGCCGGCTGCCGTGCTCGCGGTGTGCGAGCCGTGTCCGTCGGCGTCGCGCGGGGAGCGGTACTCGGGGTTGTCCGTCGAGCCGACCTCCTCGTCCGCGAGGAACCAGCGTGCGCCGATGAGCTTCTGGTTGCACTCGTCGCCGTCCCACTGCTCGGAAGCGGGGAGCCCCGGCGAGCAGGAGCCGACGAAGGTGCCGCCGTCCGACTTCACGAAGGAGGTGGTGGTGCCGTCCGTGTAGGGGGCCGCTCCGGGCGAGGTCGCCAGGGGCGCGCCTGCGAAGGAGGGGTTCTCGGGCGCGATGCCGGAGTCGATGACGCCGACGACGACGCCCTCGCCCGCCTTGTCGATGCCGCCCAGCTTCTGCCAGACGCCGGCCTCGCCCTCGAGGCCGAGGAAGTCGGTGGAGCGCTGCTGTCCGGTGTCGGGCACGGGGGTACCGGCGGCGGCCGCGGCGAGCGGCGAGGCCTGCGCGGCGCGGTCGACCTTCAGGTTCTCGACCTTGCGGACCTGGGCGACGTCGCGGCGGCTCGCGAGCTCGCCCGCCTGCTCGCCCGAGAGGGTCGCGGAGAAGCCGTTGAGGGCGACGGTGTAGTGGTAGCCGATGGCGGCGTCGACCGCGGAGGCGACGTCCTCCTGGCGCTGCTCGAGGTGGGCGGAGTAGTCCTCCACCGGAGCCGAGGCGGCCTGCAGCTGCGCACCGTCGACGGGCGCGGTGCGGGCGAAACGGGCATCGCTGCCCTGGTAGGTGGCCGCGGAGGGCTCGACGAGGGTGACGACGTAGTCGCCGTCGTCGAAGCTCTGGCCGACGGAGAGCCCGCCGACGAGCGAGGCACTGCCGGCGAGAGGGGCGGCACTGGCGCCGGTGGTGGCGAAGGCCGCGGTCGCGGCGACTCCGAGGACGGCGAGGCCCGCGAGGATGCGCCTCTCAGCGCGGCGGACGGGTGGTCGGTGGGACAGGTGGATCGGCAATCGATGTCCTTACTCACATTCGCTGGGAACCGGATCGGTTTCCACACAGAAACGACCCTACGAACTCGATTGCCCAGCTTTGTTACGAACAGGTAACGAAGTCGACGCTGAAGGGGGCCGATCCGTTGGCACTCCCCCTCCCCGAGTGCTAATTTAATCGCGTTGAGCCGGGTCGGCTCAACTCTTGGAACTCTTCGTTGCACGACTGAATGGAGTGATCTCATGGCTGTCACCTACGACCCCGTCCGCGAGCTGGACCGCCTCGCCACCGCCCTCCTCGGCTCCGGCCAGGGGCCCCGCCGGATGCCGATCGACCTGTACCGGGACGGCGACCACTACGTCCTCACCGCCGACCTCCCCGGCATCGACCCCGGGTCGGTCGACGTCGACGTGGACGGGCAGCTCCTCACCATCCGCGCCCAGCGCACCGTCGCGGGCGGCGACGACGTCACCTGGATCACCCGGGAGCGCCAGTCGGCGACCTTCGTCCGCCAGCTGAGCCTCGGCCAGGGCGTCGACACCGAGCGCATCGCCGCGTCCTACGACAACGGCGTGCTCTCGGTGACCATCCCGGTCAGCGAGAAGGCGCGCCCCCGCCGCATCGAGGTC
This sequence comes from Rathayibacter sp. AY1E6, assembly GCF_002931115.1. Classification (NCBI taxonomy): domain Bacteria; kingdom Bacillati; phylum Actinomycetota; class Actinomycetes; order Micrococcales; family Microbacteriaceae; genus Rathayibacter; species Rathayibacter sp. AY1E6. Next base: position 39,508 of record NZ_PSVK01000025.1, read on the forward strand.
GTCTCGACCGCCCGCCCCGAGCAGGTGCGGATCGGCGAGGCGGCCGCCGAGTAGGACGACGAGCGAGGGCCCGTCCGCGATCGTGCGGGCGGGCCCTCCGCGTGTCCGCACGCCCTACGCTGGCCGGATGCGCGCCTCCTCCTCCGACACCGCTGTCGGCGTCCTGCTCCCCCGCGATCTCCCCGCCTCCGAGGTGCTCGTCTACGCCCGCCGCGCCGAGGAGCTCGGCTTCGACGAGCTCTGGGTGGTCGAGGACCTCGGCTTCCGCGGCGGCATCGCCCAGGCCGGCGCGGTGCTCGCCGCCACCGAGCGGATCGTCGTCGGCATCGGCATCCTGCCCGCCGCCGTGCGCACGGCGGCCTTCACCGCGATGGAGCTCGGCACTCTCGGCGAACTGTTCCCCGGCCGTGTCCACGCCGGCATCGGGCACGGGATGCCGCACTGGATGCGCGGCCTCGGCGTCTGGCCGCGCAGCCCGCTCACCCTGCTCGAGGAGCAGTTCGACGCGATCCGCTCGCTGCTCTCCGGCGAGCGCACCGACCGCTCCGGCCGCTACGTGCACGTGGACGGCCTCGTCCTGGAGTCGCCGCCCGCCGTCGTGCCGCCGCTGCTGGCCGGCGTCCGCGGACCGAAGTCGCTGGCGCTCGCGGGCCGGATCGCCGACGGGGTCGTCCTGGCCGAGCCCGTCACTCCGGAGTACCTCGCGGCGGCCCGCGGCCACCTGGGCGGCACCGGACGGATCGTCGCCTACAACGTGGCCGCCGTGGACGACGACGCGGCCGCCGCGCGCGACGCGGTCCGGCCGGGACTCGAGTGGATCGGCGAGCCGGACTGGGCGCCGCACATCGAGCCGCTCCCCTTCGCCGAGGACTTCGCCCGCCTGCGGGCCGAGAGCGCCGACCGCGCCGCCTTCGTCCGCGACCTGCCCGACGCCTGGGTCGACCAGCTGGCCGTCGTGGGCACTCCCGAGGACGCTCGTCGCCGCATCGGCCTGCTGCACGAGGCCGGTGCGTCGAGCGTCGTGCTGATGCCGTCGGGGCCCGATCCGCTCCACGCGATGGAGGACCTCGCCCGGGCGCTCTGAGGCGCTCGGCCCGGGCGCGTCCCACCGGGCCCGGAGACGCGTCCGGCCCGCAGGATCCGAGGATCGTGCGGGCCGGACGCGTCTGCCGAAGCCGGAGATCAGGCCGACATGCGGGCCTTCAGGTTCTCGTCGAGGGTCGCGAGGAACTCCTCGGTCGTCTGCCAGCCCTGCTCGGGGCCGACGAGCAGGGCGAGGTCCTTCGTCATCTTCCCGGACTCGACCGTCTTGATGACCACGTCCTCCAGGGTGAGCGAGAAGTCGATGAGCTCCTGGTTGCCGTCGAGCTTGCCGCGGTGCGCGAGGCCGCGCGTCCAGGCGTAGATCGAGGCGATCGGGTTCGTCGAGGTGGGCTTGCCGGCCTGGTGCTGGCGGTAGTGGCGCGTGACGGTGCCGTGCGCCGCCTCCGCCTCGACGACGCTGCCGTCGGGCGTGGAGAGCACGGAGGTCATCAGGCCCAGCGAGCCGAAGCCCTGCGCGACGGTGTCGGACTGGACGTCGCCGTCGTAGTTCTTGCAGGCCCAGACGTAGCCGCCCTCCCACTTCATGGCCGAGGCGACCATGTCGTCGATGAGGCGGTGCTCGTAGGTGAGGCCGGCGGCGTCGAAGCGCTCCTTGAACTCGGTCTCGAAGATCTCCTCGAAGATGTCCTTGAAGCGGCCGTCGTAGGCCTTGAGGATCGTGTTCTTGGTGGAGAGGTAGACCGGGTAGTTGCGCGAGAGGCCGTAGTTCAGCGACGAGCGGGCGAAGTCGCGGATCGACGCGTCCTGGTTGTACTGGACCTGCGCGATGCCGTCGTCCGGGGCCTTGTAGACCTCGAACCTCATCGGCTCGGAGCCGTCCTCGGGCGTGAACTCGACGGTCAGCGTGCCCTTGCCCTTGAAGACGAAGTCGGTGGCGCGGTACTGGTCGCCGAACGCGTGGCGGCCGATGATGATCGGCTTGTTCCAGCCGGGGACCAGGCGCGGGATGTTCGAGATGATGATGGGCTCGCGGAAGATCACGCCGCCGAGGATGTTGCGGATCGTGCCGTTGGGCGACTTCCACATCTTCTTGAGGCCGAACTCCTCGACGCGGGCCTCGTCGGGGGTGATGGTCGCGCACTTCACGCCGACGCCGTGCTTCTGGATGGCGTGCGCCGCGTCGATCGTGACCTGGTCGTCCGTCTCGTCGCGGTACTCGATGCCGAGGTCGTAGTACTCGAGGTTCACGTCGAGGTACGGGTGGATGAGGGTGTCCTTGATCTTCTGCCAGATGATGCGCGTCATCTCGTCGCCGTCGAGCTCGACGACCGTTCCCTCAACCTTGATCTTGGACATTGCTCTCCCATGGTGTCGATGACCCCGCACCTGTGCGGGACGGGCGGCTCTGCACCGCTCCGGATGGCCTCCGCCAGCCTACCCGAGGCCCGAACTGTCTCGATGTCGAGACAGTTCTCGATCGTCCGCGCCGGGGCCGGCGCACGTCGCCCGACAGGAGGATGCCCGCCGTCCTGCGCCGCCGGTACAGTGACGGCATGAGTGACCTCCGCCTGGAAGAGCTGTCCGCCTCGAACATCTCCGCCGTGAACGGCCTGAGCCTCAAACCCGGCCAGGAGCAGTTCATCGCGCCGGTCTCCTACTCCGCCGCCGCCGCGGTGATCGACCCGGGCGCCTCCTGGCAGCGGGCCGTGATGGACGGCGACGAGCTGCTCGGCTTCATCCACGCGCACTTCGACCCGGAGGCGGCGGAGGAGTTCCGCAGCTGCATCTGGCGCATCAACATCGACGCGGCGAAGCAGGGCCGCGGCGTCGGCACCTTCGCCGTCCGCGCCACCGCCGACGAGGCGCGCGCCCGCGGCTTCGACACCCTCACGGTGATCTGGGAGTCCGGCGAGGACGGCCCGGAGCAGTTCTTCCGCTGGATCGGCTTCGAGGTCGTCGGCGAGACGCAGTACGGCGAGAACATCGGGGCGCTGACGCTCTGAGCGCGGCGCCGGAGGCAGCGGAGCCGGCCGACTTCGTCTCCGCCGTCCTCGAGGTGGTCGCCTCCATCCCGCCCGGCCGCGTGATGGCCTACGGCGAGATCGCCGCGGTCCTCGGCACGCGTGCGGCACGCGCGGTCGGCACGGTGATGGCCCGCTACGGCTCCGACACCGCCTGGTGGCGCGTCGTCCGCGCGGGAGGAGCGCCCCCGGTCGGCCACGAGGAGCGCGCCCGCCGGGAGTACGAGCGCGAGGGCACGCCCCTCGTCGTCACGCTGGGCGGCTGGCGCGTCGACGTGCGCAGCGCCCGCTGGCGCCCCTGAGCCGGGATCGGCTCAAGGGCGTTAGTCGCGAGCGGCAGCCGCTCAGACGAGCGAGTCCCGCCAGGCCGCGTGCAGGGTGGCGAAGCGGCCCTCGCCGGCGATGAGCGCCTCCGGAGTGCCGTCCTCGACGATGCGGCCGTGCTCCATCACCAGCACCCGGTCGGCGATCGCGACCGTCGAGAGGCGATGCGCGATGATGACCGCCGTGCGGTCCGCCAGGAGCGTCTGCAGGCCCTGCTGCACCAGGCGCTCGCTCGGGATGTCGAGGGAGGAGGTCGCCTCGTCCAGGATCAGCACCGCCGGGTCGGCCAGGAACGCGCGGGCGAACGAGATCAGCTGGCGCTGACCGGCCGAGACGCGGCCGCCGCGCTTGTTCACGTCGGTGTCGTAGCCGTCCGGCAGCGCCTGGATGAACTCGTGCGCGCCGACCGCCTGCGCGGCCCGGACGATCTCGTCGTAGGACGCGGTCGGCCGCCCGATCGCGATGTTGTCGGCGACGGATCCGGAGAAGAGGTACGCCTCCTGGGTGACCATCACGATCGCGCGCCGCAGGTCCTTCGGGTGCAGCTGCCGCAGGTCCACGCCGTCGAGGGTCACCACGCCGTCGCTCGGGTCGTAGAAGCGCGAGATCAGCTTGGCGAGCGTCGTCTTGCCGGCGCCCGTGGACCCGACGAGGGCGATGGTCTGCCCTGCGGGGATGTCGAGGTCGAAGCGCGGCAGCACCTCGCGGTCGGCGGTGTAGGCGAAGCGGACGCCCTCGAAGCCGAGGCGGCCCCGCGCCTGGCGCAGGTCGACCGGGCGGGCCGGATCCGGGACGCTCGGCTCCTCGGCCAGCACGCCCGAGATCTTCTCGAGCGCGGCGGCCGCCGACTGGTAGGAGTTGTAGAACATCGCCATCTCCTGCACCGGGTCGAAGAAGCGCCGGGTGTAGAGCAGGACCGCCAGCAGCGCGCCGATCTCGAGCCCGCCGTCGAGCACGCGGACGCCGCCGATGAACAGCACCACGGCGACGGTGACGTTGCCGATCAGCACGAGCCCGGGGTCGAAGGTGCCGAACACCCCGAAGACGCGCTTGTAGGCGAGCCGGTACTGCTCGACGACCCCGCCGAACACCGACTCGTTGCGCTTCTGCGTGCGGAAGGTCTGCACGGCGCGGATGCCGGTCATCGACTCCACGAACTGCACGATCAGTCGCGACGAGGCGACGCGGGTGCCGCGGAACAGCGCCTGCGACCGCTTCTGGAACCAGCGGGTGAGCAGCGCGAGCGGCACCAGGGCGCAGGCGAGCACGATGCCGCTCACGCCGTCCAGGGAGACGAGGGCGATCGCGACGAAGCCCATGTAGAGCGCACCCTGCACCAGCTGGTTGATGCCGGAGTCGAGCAGCTCGCGGATGGAGTCGAGGTCGCTGGTCTGGCGCGAGATGATCCGGCCGGAGGTGTAGTTCTCGTGGAACTCCAGGCTCAGCTTCTGGGTGTGCAGGAAGACCCGCTTGCGCAGGTCGATCAGGATCGCCTGGCTCACCCTCGCGGAGAGCACGGTGTACCAGGCGACCAGGAGCGCGCCGACGAGTCCGGTGAGGATGTAGGCGCCGACCGTGACCGCCAGCGGGACCGCGTTCCCCGCGAGGACCGCGGGCAGACCGTTGTCGATGCCCGCCGCGATCAGCGCCGGTCCCGCGACCTGGGCAGCGGTCGCGACGACGACCACGACCGCGGTGAGCACCAGCCGCAGCCGGAGCGGCCGCAGCAGGAAGCCGAGCAGCCGCAGCGAGCGCCGGCGCAGGGCCGCCGACTCCGCTCTGCTGAGGTCGTCGCGCTCCTCGGAGGAACCGAGCGTGCTCATGATCGCGTCTCCTGGTGGGTCGTCGTGGGGCGGGAGCCGATGCGCTCGGTCCCGGCGGGCCGGGTCAGCTCGTCCTCCTCGAGGCTCGAGATGACGAAGCGGTAGTGCGGGCTGCTCGCGAGCAGCTCGCTGTGGGTGCCGACCGCGGTGATGCGGCCCTCCTCCATCAGTGCCACGCGATCGGCGAGCGCCACCGTCGAGGGGCGGTGGGCGACGATGATCGCCGTGGTGTCGCCGAGCACGCGGCGCAGCCCCGCCTCGACGCGCGCCTCCGTGTCGACGTCGAGCGCCGAGAGCGGGTCGTCGAGGACGAGCACCGCCGGACGAGCGGCCACCGCGCGGGCGAGGGCCAGGCGCTGGCGCTGGCCGCCGGAGAGGCTCATCCCCTCCTCGCCCACCTTCGTGTCCAGGCCCTCGGGGAGGCGGTGGACGAAGTCGGCCTGCGCGATCTCGAGGGCCTCGAGCAGCTCCTCCTCGGTCGCGTCGGGTCGGCCGAGGAGGACGTTCTCGCGCACGCTGGTGGAGAAGAGCGTCGCGTCCTCGAACGCCATGCCGATGTGCGTGCGCAGCTCGTCGCGGCGGAGCCGGCGGATGTCGACGCCGTCGAGCTCGATGGCTCCGCCGGTCACGTCGTAGAGGCGCGGGAGCAGCGCGGTGAGCGTCGTCTTCCCGGAGCCGGTGATGCCGACCAGTGCCATCGTCTCGCCCGGCTCGACCTCGAGGTCGACGCCGTCGAGGAGGTCGCGGTAGCGCTCGGGGGCGTCCTGGTAGCGGAAGTGGACGTCGCGGAAGCGCACCCGGCCGCGCGGCTCGAGGATCGTCTCGGGGTCCTCCGGGTCGGTGATGGTGTTCCGGCTGTCCATCACCTCGAAGTAGCGGTCGACCGCCGTGCGGGTGTCGAAGGTCATCGAGAGGAGGAAGCCGATCGACTCCACCGGCCAGCGCAGCACGGTCGCGGTGGCGAAGAAGGCGAACAGCTCGCCGACGCTCAGCTGGCCGGCCGCGGCGAGCCAGACCCCGCCGAGCAGGCAGAGCGCGAACGCGATGTCCGGCACCAGCAGCAGGACGAGCCAGATCCCGGCGATGGCGCGGGCCTTGTCGATCTCGGTGCCGCGGAGCTTCTCGGCCTGGCCGGCGAAGTTCTCCAGCGCGTGCTGGTGGCGGCCGAAGGCCTTGAGGACGCGGATGCCGTGCACCGACTGCTCGACGGTCGTGGCGAGGTCGCCCGCCTGGTCCTGGCTGCGGCGCGCGATGCTCGAGTAGCGCTTCTCGAACGCGAACCCGTAGATCCAGACCGGGATCGAGCACACGACGAAGAGCACGCCGAGGATCGGGTTCCAGTAGACGAGGACGCCGAAGCCGACGACGATCGTCAGCGCGTTGACCACGAGCAGGACGAAGCCGAAGGCGATCCAGCGGCGGATGAGGCTGAGGTCGCTCATCGCCCGCGACAGGAGCTGCCCGCTCTGCCAGCGGTCGTGGAACGACACCGGGAGGTCCTGCAGGCGGCTGTAGAGCGCCGAGCGCATGCGCGCCTCGATCCGCGTGCTGGGGGTGAGGACCATCCGGCGGCGCAGCGCGATGGCACCGGCCTCGACGACGCCGAGCACGAGGATGACGGCGACCGGGCCGATCAGCGGCCCGAGGTCGCCGGAGCCGGCGGAGGCCGCTCCGTCCCCCAGCGGCCCGTCGACGAGCTGCTGCAGGACGATCGGGATGACCAGCGACACCAGGCTCGCCACGAGCGCGACCGCGATGCCGCCGACCAGCCGGGGCAGGGAGTCGCCGACGAAGGGGACGAGGCGCAGCAGGGTCTGCAGCGTGCTCGGGCGCTTCTGCGCGGGGGCGCCGGGAGACGGGAGGGCGGGAGCGGACACGGCGGAGGGCTTTCGCGACGAGGG
>NZ_PSVK01000026.1:0-40932 GCF_002931115.1 Rathayibacter sp. AY1E6
CCTCCCGCCTCCCCTGCCGGGTGGGCGGGGAGGCGGGAGGTGCCACCGGGCCGAAGAGCTCCGGGCAGCCTTGAAGGCTATACCCGGGCTATGTGCTCCGTCCAGCGGCCGCCGCGATCCGGCGGTTCCCCCGCCTCCGCCGTCAGCGGACGCGGACCGAGAGGCAGGTGACGCAGCCCTCGAGCTTCTCGAACTCCGAGATGTCCACGGTCAGGACGCGGTAGCCCAGGCTCTTCAGCAGCTCGGCGCTCCGGGGAGCGGAGGCGGCCATCAGGAGTGTGTCGTCGTCGAGGACGACCACGTGGGCGCCCGCCTCCTCGGGCATCGGCAGGAAGAAGGGGAACAGGCGCGGCTCGTCGACGACCGGCTCCCAGCCGATGACCGTGCCGTCGGGCAGCGCGGTCACGGCGCTCTTGAGGTGCAGCACCTTGGTCAGCGGGACCGCGACGACGTCGTACCCGCGGGGGCGGAGGATCGCGCGCAGCTGGGCTACCCCCGCCGCGTCGGTCCGGCCTCCGCGGCCGACGTAGACCGTCGATCCCACCTTGAGGACGTCGCCGCCGTCGAGCGTGCCCGGCTCCTCGATGCGGTCGACCGTCAGGCCGAGGGCGCGGACGGCCTCCTCGGCGCCCGCCGTCTCTCCGCGGCGGGACTCCGCTCCGGACCGGGCGATCACGGCGTGGTCGCCGAAGACGACGACCGCGTCCTCGAGGAAGACGGAGTCGGCGAGTCCGGGCGCCGGTGCGGCCTCGACCGTCTCCCAGCCGGCCCGCTCGAGCAGGTCGACGTACGCCTCCCACTGCTGTTGGGCGCGCTGCTGGTCGACGGGGACGCGCTCGAGGTGGGTGAGCTCGCCCGCCGAGAGGTCGGCGGCCGGGGCCCGGACGATCGCGATGCGGCGGTCGGTGACGACGGCGGCCGGAGCGCCCGTGATGCGGAGGCGGTTCCAGAGCGTGTGGCCGACGCTCGCCGCCGAGACGGTGAACGCGAGCAGGAAGACGAGGTTGAGTCCGGCGAAGGTCTGGAAGATGGAGGCCCAGACGGCGCCCGTGACGGCCTCGCCGGTGGCGCTGGCTTGGACGAGCGTGCCGAACACGGCTCCGACCACGCCCGCGACGAGTCCCGCGAGGGCGGCGCTCCAGGTGCGTCCGAGCATCCCCGCGACGGCGAGGACGAGGACGACCACGAAGCCGAGCACGCTCGAGAGCAGGAAGTAGGCGTTGACCTGCGGGATGGAGCCGGGCTGCAGCTGGTTGCCGATGAAGAAGGCCAGCAGGTTGGCGAGGTGCGCCACGAGCGCGGTCGCCGCGGCGGCGAGCAGCGCGACGAGGATCCGGCGGCCCGTCCCGGGCGCGCGGTCCCGGTTCGGGGCGGTGGTGGTCGCTGCGGTCGGGGTGTCGGGAGTGGACGCGGGCGTCGAGTCGGAAGGCACCCGGCGACCCTACGCGCCCCCGCCCGCGCCTCGCCTGTCGATCCCCTAGCAGCCCCCTAAGAGCCACTCACCGCACCGCAGAGCGGTTTCAGCGGGAATCGCGTGCCAAGCGATTCCCGTGACCGGCGACGCCCCCACTCCATGGAAAGCCTCACGTCGTGGCACCGACCACGCCCCGCCGCGCGAGGAGCGGCCGGGAAACCGCCCACCGCAAGGCAGAGCCGACTCAGCGGGAATCGCGTGCCAAGCGATTCACGCGGTCGGCGACGCTACCCGCTCCACGGAACGCACCCCGTCGCGAAGCCGACCGCGCCCCGCCGCGCAGGGAGCGGCGGGGAAGACGAGCACCGCAAGGCAGAGCCGGTTCAGCGGGGATCGCGTGCCAAGCGATTCCCGCGACCGGCGACGCTCCCCGCTCCACGGAACGCACACCGTCGCCGAGCCGACCGCGCCCCGCCGCGCAGGGAGCGGCGGGGAAGACAAGCACCTGAGTGACGGGCGCGGAGCGCCCGTCACTCAGTGGAAGAAGTGCCGCTCCCCCGTCGTGTACATCGTGACGCCGGCGCGGGCGGCCGCGTCGATGACCTCGGCGTCGCGGACGGAGCCGCCGGGCTGGACGACGGCCCTCACGCCGGCGGCGAGGAGCACCTCGAGGCCGTCGGCGAAGGGGAAGAACGCGTCGGAGGCGGCGACGGAGCCGGGGGCGCGGTCGCCGGCGCGGGTGACGGCGAGGTGGCAGGAGTCGACGCGGTTGACCTGGCCCATGCCGACGCCGACGGAGGCGCCGCCCTTGGCGAGGAGGATCGCGTTCGACTTGACGGCGCGGCAGGCCTTCCACGCGAACTCGAGGTCGAGCATCGTGTCGGCGTCGGCGGGCTCGCCGGCGACGAGCTGCCAGCCGGAGCTGACCTCGCCGGGGCCGCCGATGAAGCGGTCCGGCTCCTGCAGCAGCAGGCCGCCGGAGATCTGCTTGAACTCGCGCTCCACGGGGGCGTAGAAGTCGGGGAGCTGCAGCAGGCGCAGGTTCTTCTTGGTCTTCAGCACCTCGAGCGCCTCGGGCTCGTAGCCGGGGGCGACGAGCACCTCGGTGAAGATCTCCTTCACCGTCTCGGCCATGGCGAGGGTGACGGGCCGGTTCGCGGCGATGACGCCGCCGAAGGCCGACACCGGGTCGCACTCGTGGGCGCGGCGGTGGGCGGAGGCGATGGGGTCGATCGCCTTCGAGCTCGCGATCGCGATGCCGCACGGGTTCGCGTGCTTGATGATCGCGACGGCGGGCAGTACGAAGTCGTACGCCGCGCGGACGGCCGCGTCGGCGTCGACGTAGTTGTTGTAGGACATCTCCTTGCCGTGCAGCTGCGTCGCCTGCGCGATGCCGGTGCCGTCGGGCGAGACGTAGAGGGCCGCCTTCTGGTGCGAGTTCTCGCCGTAGCGGAGGACCTGCTGCAGGGTCCCGCGGATCTCGACCGAGCCCTCGACGCCCTCGGCCGCCTCCTGCCCGGCGAACCAGGCGGCGACGGCGGAGTCGTAGGAGGCGGTGTGCGCGAAGGCGCGGGCCGCCAGGGTGCGGCGCGCGGCGAGCGTCGTGCCGCCGTCGGCGAGGGCGGTCGCGATCCCGGAGTAGTCGGCCGGGTCGACGACGATCGCGACGTTCGCGTGGTTCTTCGCGGAGGCGCGGACGAGGGCCGGGCCTCCGATGTCGATGTTCTCGACCACGGTCGCCGCGTCGGCGCCGCCGGCGACGGTCTCGCGGAACGGGTACAGGTTCACCACGACCAGCTCGAACGCGGCGATGTCGAGCTGCTCCAGCTGCTCGCGGTGCGAGGCGAGCCTCAGATCGGCGAGGATGCCCGCGTGCACGGCCGGGTGCAGCGTCTTCACACGGCCGTCGAGCGACTCCGGGAACCCGGTGACGGCCGAGACGTCGGTGACGTCGTGGCCGGCGCCGCGGAGGGTCGCTGCGGTCGAGCCGGTGGAGACGAGCTCGACGCCGGCCGCGGCGAGCGCCGCTCCGAGCTCGAGCAGGCCGGTCTTGTCGCTGACCGAGATCAGCGCCCGGCGGACGGGGACCCGGTCGCGGTCGTCGTAGCTGCTGGGGTCGTGGGCGGTGATGCTCATGCGCGGGCGAGCTCCTCGAGGTCGACGGTTCCGTGGGCGATGTCGAGCACCGTCTGCACCAGCAGGCGACGCTCGATGGTCTTGATGCGCTCGTGCAGCGCGTCCTCGCTCTCGCCGGGGAGCACGGCGAGGCTCTCCTGGGCGATGACGGGGCCCGTGTCGACGCCGGTGTCGATCACGTGCACGGTGACGCCGGTCTCGGTCGCGCCGGCGGCGAGGGCGTCGCGGACGGCGTGGGCGCCGGGGAAGAGGGGCAGCAGGGCGGGATGCGTGTTGATCATCCGCGGGCTGAGCTCGTCCACCACCACGGGCGGCAGGATGCGCATGAAGCCCGCGCAGACGACGAGGTCGGGCTCCCACTCCCGGATGCGCCCGAGCAGGGCGGCGCCCCACTCGTCGCGGGAGGAGAAGCCGCGCGGCGCGACCGTGAAGGCGGGGACTCCGCGCTCCTCGGCGTGGCGGAAGCCCTCGGCGTCGGTGTCGCTGCCGACCGCGACGATGCGGGCGGGGAAGCCCTCGTCGCCGGTGGCGTCCAGCAGGGCGCGGAGGTTCGATCCGCCGCCGGAGAGGAGCACGACCAACTTCAGCACTGCGCAAGTCTAGGGGGACGCCTCCGCCGGCGTCAGCCGCGTCGGCTGCGGCCCGCGGCGAGGCCCAGGCCCGCGGCCAGCGCGAGCTCGAGGGCGGCGACCGCCCCGACGACGAGCGGGTCCGGGCCCACCTGGGCGAGCCGCCCGGGCCCGGCGGCGCCCGCCGAGAACCAGGCGAGGAGCCCGAGCAGCAGGCCGCCGACCACGCCGATCCCGCCGGCCGCGGCGGCGCCCCAGCGCAGCAGCGAGCGTCCGTCGAGCGCCTCGATCACGCCGCGCCGCAGCCGCCATCCCGCGGCGAACCCGGCGAGCAGCGGCACGAGCAGCCCGAGGAATCCGAAGGCCGAGTCCCCTGCGGGCAGTGCGGCGAGGACCGGGATCGACGGGATCGGTCCGAGCAGCGTCCCGGCCGCGCTCACGGAGGAGCCGGTGCCGAGGGCGAAGCCCGGGCCGATCAGCCAGCTCGCCGCCCAGATCACCAGGTTCGGGAGGAACGCCAGCTGCCCGAGAGTGAGGGCCAGGCCGCCGAGCGCCTCGGCGCCCAGGCTCTCGTAGAGCGCGACGACCGAGGTGTAGTGCACGACCAGCAGCACGGCGACGAGCACCGCCGCGACGCCGACCACGCCCGCCGCGGCGAGCGCTCCCCCGCGCAGCGACGCGAGGACGAGCCCGGGCCCCGGCGCGGGGACGCGGTCGAGCGCGGAGGCGGCCAGCTCGCCGAGGGGGTCGGCCTCGTCGCTGCGGGCGGAGTGGAGCGCTGCTCCGACGAGCACCCCCAGCGCGAAGACGAGCGGCGGCAGCAGCGTCCCCTGCAGGGGATCGACGGTGGCGGCCGGGTCCGCGGATCCGAGCGAGACCAGGAGCGCGATCGCCAGGTAGGTCGCGATCGCGACGAGGACGCCGATGGCCCGGAACGGCGACTCCTGGGCGCGGCGGCCGGTGCGCGCGCCGAGCAGCACGGTGAGGAGCGCGAACGCCAGCGGAGCGATCGTCACCGGGAAGGCGTCCGCGCCTCCGGGCAGCGCGACGGCGAGGGCGGAGTCGGGGGCCAGCGCCGCCTGCAGGTCGGCCCCGTGGCCGAGCAGCCAGGCGTCGGCGGCGACCCGCCAGAACACGCCGAAGTCGACCGTCGTGTCGTACTGCACGGCCCAGAGGACGGTCAGCGGGACGAGCGGGATCGCGATCCCGATCAGCGCCGACAGCGCGGCGTCGAAGGCGGCGAGGAGGGCGACGGTGATCCGGTTCATGGGCCTGACGAGCCTAGCGGCGGCGCGCTCGGAGGCGGGTCAGGGGCGCGCCGCCCGGCCCTCTAGTGTCGGAGCCATGACGGGGACCTCGGACGCACGGACGGAGCGCGGCCTGGACCGCCTCGTGAACTTCTCCGACGCCGTCGTCGCCATCGCCATCACGTTCCTCGTCCTCCCCCTGGTCGACGTGGTCGAGGAGGGCCGCGCGGCCGATCTGGGGTCCCTCCTCACAGGTCACTACGGCACCCTCTCCGCCTTCTTCATCACGTTCGCCGTGATCGGGCGGCTGTGGGCGGTCCACCACTCCGTCTTCGAGGGCGTGGCCCGGTACTCGCCCGCGCTCGTCGTCGCGAACTTCGTCTGGCTGGCCGCGGTCGTCCTGCTCCCCTTCGCGGCGAACCTGATCTCGAACGTGCTCGACACCGACGGCAGCGTCATCGCGCTCTACATCGGCACGATGATCGCGGCGAGCGCGGCGACCCTCGCGATGCAGCTCATCGTGCGCCGCGATCCGGATCTCCTGGCCCCGGGGGCGGAGCCGCGGCGCTCCCTCTCGAGGTCGCTGATCGTGATCGGCGTCCTCCTCGCGGCCCTCGTGCTCGCCGTCGCGGTGCCGGCCGTCAACATGTTCGCGCTCCTGCTGCTCCTGCTCTCGGGTCCGATCGAGCGCCTGGTGCACCGCGGGCGCCCCGGGGGACGCGCGGCCCACCGCCGGACGGAGCGCGGGCTCGACCGGCTCGTCAACTTCTCGGACGCGACCGCCGCCATCGCCATCACCGTCCTCGTCCTGCCGCTGGTGCAGCTGGCTCCCGAGGTCGCCCGGGAGGGCGGCGGAGTCCCGGCGCTGCTCGCGGAGCACCTGGACTCGGTCCTCGCCTTCGCGCTCTCCTTCGCGGTCATCGCCGTCTTCTGGATCCCCCACCACCGCGTCTTCGAGATCGCCGGGGACTACGACGGCGCCCTGGTGTGGCTGGACCTGCTCTGGCTGGCCGCGCTGGCGTTCTTCCCGTTCTCGACGAGCGCGCTGGCGCTGTTCCCGGACTCCCGGGCGACGATCGGGCTCTACATCGGCACGATGGCCGCGATGAGCGGGGCGCTGGTCCTGATCGAGCTGCGCCTCTCCCGGCACCCGGAGCTCAGGCGGCCCGGCACAGGGCCCCTGCCGCTCGCGCCCGCCCTGCTGCCTCTCGCGCTGCTCCTCGTCGCACTGGCGCTGGCGCTGCTGGTCCCGTCGGTCGGGCTCTGGTGGCTGCTTCTGCTCCTTCTGCAGCGGCCCGTCCGGGCACTGCTCGCGCGGCGCTGATCCTCAAGCCCCGGGCGTCCAGCCCAGCTGAGGGGCGATGCGCTCGGCGACGGCGCGCAGGATGCGCCGGTGCGACTCCACCCCGCCGACCGCCGGGAGCGTCACCGTGAGCGCGTCCGCCTCCGCGAGCGCCGGATCCGCGGCGAGCGATGCGACGATCCGCTCCGGGCTCCCGACGTGGAGGGGGCTGAAGCGCATCGGGGCGGCGATGATCGACCGGTCGGCCGTGCGGGGGCGGCCCTCGTCGTCCATCCGCGCGAGGTAGCCCTCGATGAAGGGGCGGTGCGCCTCCTCGTCGGCGGCGCCGAGCAGCGGCAGCACGATCCGGCCCGCCGTCACCCTCGACGTGCGCCCCGGGTGCGCTGCGGCGAAGGCCTCGCGGTAGGCGCGGATCTGCACCGCCTGCTGCTCGGCGAACGGCAGGCCCGTCTCCTCCGTGTTGAGCGTGGACACCTGCAGGTGCATGCCCTGCTCGCCTGCCCGGACCGCGGAGGACACCGTTCCCGCCCCGTACCAGAGCCGGTCGGCGAGGCCGGGCGCGTGCGGCTGCTGAACCAGCGGAGCGCCGACCGGGACCGACATCAGGGCCGACTCCGCGACGCCGAGCACGGCGCCCGAGAGCGCCTCGCGGAGTCGCGCGATGCGCTCCTGCGCCTCCTCGCGGAAGTCGCGCTCGGCCTGCCCGAACACCCCGTCGAAGACGGAGGAGAGATGCGCGAAGCCGCTGCTGACGCCGAGGTCGAGGCGTCCGCCCGAGAGCAGGTCCACGGTCGCGGCGTCCTCGGCGAGGCGCACGGGCGACTCGTAGCGGGCGCCGATGACCGCGGTACCGAGGCGGAGGCGGCGGGTCCGCTGGGAGGCGGCCGCGAAGAAGGTCATCGGAGACGCGAGGTAGCGCTCGAAGTGCCGCACGCGGACCCAGCCGGTGCCGTAGCCGAGCTCCTCGGCGAGCTCGAGCAGGGCCAGCCCGTCCTCGAGGCTCCGCGCGGCGTCGCCGGGCCGCTCGGGGCCCTCCGGGTACGGCACGAAGGTCAGCAGGTCGAGTCCGAGGCGGCGGGTCACGCTGCGACGCTACTCCGGCCAGACCCGCCCCGACGACGGAACGGACGGCGCCGCCCGCCGGAGCAGGGGCACCGTCCGTTCCGACGGTGGTGCGGGGAGGACGGGCGCTAGAGCGCCGCGTAGACCTCGCGGAGCAGGGCGGCCGTCTCGGACGGCGTCTTGCCGACCTTCACGCCCGCGGCCTCGAGGGCTTCCTTCTTGGCCTGCGCGGTGCCGGCCGAGCCGGAGACGATGGCGCCGGCGTGGCCCATCGTCTTGCCCTCGGGGGCGGTGAAGCCCGCGACGTAGCCGACGACGGGCTTGGTGACGTTCGCCTTGATGAAGTCCGCGGCGCGCTCCTCGGCGTCGCCGCCGATCTCGCCGATCATCACGATCGCCTTCGTCTCGGGGTCGGCCTCGAACGCGGCGAGCGCGTCGATGTGCGTCGTGCCGATGATCGGGTCGCCGCCGATGCCGATCGCGGTCGAGAAGCCCAGGTCGCGCAGCTCGTACATCATCTGGTAGGTCAGGGTGCCCGACTTCGAGACGAGGCCGATCGGGCCCTTGCCGGTGATCGTCGCGGGGGTGATGCCCACGAGCGACTCGCCCGGCGTGATGATGCCGGGGCAGTTGGGGCCGATGATCCGCGTCTTGTTCCCCTTCTCCTGCGCGTACGCCCAGAACTCCGCGGAGTCCTGCACCGGGATGCCCTCGGTGATGACGACGAGGAGGCCGATCTCGGCGTCGATCGCCTCGATGACGGCGTCCTTCGAGAAGGCGGGCGGCACGAACGCGATGGAGACGTCGGCGCCGGTGGCCTCCATCGCCTCCTTCACGGTGCCGAAGACGGGGAGCTCGACGTCGCCGTGGGTGACGGTCGTGCCGGCCTTGCGGGCGTTGACGCCGCCGACCACGTTCGTGCCGGCCTTGAGCATCAGCGCGGTGTGCTTGGTGCCCTCGCCGCCGGTGATGCCCTGGACGATGACCTTGGAGTCCTTGGTGAGGAAGATCGACATGCTTGTTCTCTGATTCCTTGAGTCGTCGGGTCCGTTACGCGGCGGCGAGTTCGGCGGCCTTGTCGGCGCCCTCGTCCATGGTCGCGGCGAGCGTGATGAGCGGGTTGGCGGCGGCCTGGAGGATCGCGCGGCCCTCCTCGACCTTGTTGCCGTCGAGGCGGACGACGAGCGGCTTCGTGGCCGAGTCGCCGAGGATCTCGAGTGCCTGGAGGATGCCGTTGGCGACCGCGTCGCACGCGGTGATGCCGCCGAAGACGTTGACGAAGACGCTCTTGACCTGCTCGTCGCCGAGGATCACGTCGAGGCCGTTCGCCATCACCTGGGCGGAGGCTCCGCCGCCGATGTCGAGGAAGTTGGCCGGCTTCACGCCGTTGTGCCTCTCTCCGGCGTAGGCGACGACGTCGAGGGTCGACATGACCAGGCCCGCGCCGTTGCCGATGATGCCGACCTCGCCGTCGAGCTTCACGTAGTTGAGGTCGTTCTCCTTGGCCTTCGCCTCGAGCGGGTCGGCGGCGTCCTTGTCCTCGAGCGCGGCGTGGTCCGCGTGGCGGAAGCCGGCGTTCTCGTCGAGCGAGACCTTGCCGTCGAGCGCGACGATGTCGCCCTCCTCGGTGAGCACGAGCGGGTTCACCTCGACGAGCGTGGCGTCCTCGCCGGTGTAGACGTCGTACAGCTTCACCAGGACGGGCGCGACCTTGGCGATCAGCTCCTCCGGGAACTTCGCCGCGCGGGCGATCTCCTCGGCCTTGGCCTGGTCGATGCCCCGGCCGGGGACGACCTCGACGCGCGCGAGGGCGTCGGGGCGCTCGACGGCGAGCTGCTCGATCTCCATGCCGCCCTCGTAGGAGGTGAGCGAGAGGTAGGAGCGGTTGGCCCGGTCCAGCAGCACCGAGAAGTAGAATTCGCGGTCGATGCGCGCACCGCCGGCGACCATGACGCGCTTGACGACGTGGCCCTTGATGTCGAGGCCGAGGATCGACTGCGCCGCGGCGAACGCGTCCTCGGGGGTCTTCGCGACCTTCACGCCGCCCGCCTTGCCGCGGCCGCCGATCTTGACCTGCGCCTTGACGACGGTGACGCCGCCCAGCTTCTCCGCCGCGGCGCGCACCTCCTCCGGCGTGTCGGCGACGATGCCCGGGAGCACGGGGACGCCGTACTTCTCGAACAGATCACGGGCCTGGTATTCGAAGAGATCCACGCTGCATTCCCATTCCGCGCCGAGCGCGCTTGCGTTTCGAGTTCGAGGTGGCCCGGACGACGCCGGAGTCTCGGCACTGTCCCTGGGCCGCGCCGAGTCTACTCCGCACCCGCCGGGGGCTTCCCGTACGGTCGCTCCGCGCCCGCCGGACGCCCGCCGGGGGCGCCGGCTCCTCCTCCGCCCGCCGCTCCCGCGTAGCGTGGAGCCATGTCGTCGGCCTCCCGCACCCCGGACGTCTTCCGCGAGGGCGTGTTCCTGCTGGCGGGCGCGCGCGCGATCCTCCTCCAGATCGCGCACCCGGCGGTCGGGCAGGGCGTCGCCGACCACTCCGACTTCGTGCACCGGGCCGTGAACCGCCTGCACGGGACGCTCTCCTACCTCTACGTCCTGCACTACGGCACTCCCGAGGACGTGCGCGCCGTCCGCCGCCGCGTGAACAGGGCGCACGTGCCCGTGCGCGGCCCCGGCTACACGGCCTTCGACCCGGAGCTGCAGCGCTGGGTCGCGGCGACGCTCACCCAGTCGATGCTGCAGCTCTACGAGGGCGCCTTCGGTGCGCTGAGCGAGGAGGAGGCGGACGACATCGTGCGCCGCTCCGTCGTCGTCGGCGCGGCCCTGCAGATGCCCGCGGACCTCTGGCCCGACTCCCGCACCGCGTTCGACGCCTACTGGGAGCGGGAGCTGGAGCGCCTCGAGGTCACGCCCGCGGCCCGCCGGGTCGCCCACGACCTGCTGGGCCCGAGCATCGCCGCCTGGTACCTGCGCCCGCTCGGCCCCTACCTCCGCCTGATCACCGCCGGTCTGCTCCCGGCGGCGCTCCGCGAGCCCTTCGGCTTCCACTGGACCGCACGGCAGGAGGCGCGGTTCGAGCGGGCGCTCTCGCGCACCTTCGCCGCCTACCGCCTGCTTCCCGCGATCGTGAGGACGGCGCCCAGCCGCTACTACCTCGCCCGGGTCCGACGCGACGCTCAGAAGCCGGCCACGACCTCCCAGCCCGCGTAGGCGGCGAGCTCCAGCCCGAGCGCCTGCGCGGCCGCACGCGCCTCGTCGATCCCGCGCTCGTCGCGCACGTCGACGGTGACCGGCACGCTGTCGCCGAACCCCGCGATCTCGACCCGCGCGCTCGTCGGACCGCTGTAGAGCGGGACGTGCGCGTCCGCGGTCCGCGCGCCGACCACTCGCGAGCCGGTCGCCTCCGCGATCACCGCGAGGGCGAACGGAGCCGTCACCACCGCATCCGTGTAGAGCGTCGCCTCGCCGCGCATCGCGCCTCCCGTCGTCCGACCCGCGGAACCGGGCCGCAGCAGTCCGACTGTAGGCAGCCGCCCGCGCCTCCCGCACCCCCTTCCGCTCGGCGCCGGGATGCGCTCTCCCCGCCCGTCCGTGCTGAACATCCGGTGCGGATCGCTCGACGCGGCCGCCCGGCGGATCTACGGTGAAGCACCCGGCATCCGCCGCGGCGGTCAACGACGACTGGAGCCTTGATGAGCATCACCGAACCCCGCACGGCCGAGGCCCCCGCCGCTCCCCCGCCCGCCGCCGGCTTCGGCACCCTCTCCGTCGCGGCCATCCTGGCGGAGGCGGCGCGGCGCACCCCTGACACGATCGCCATCCGCGTCGGCGAGCAGGCCGTCGACTACGCGACCCTCTGGCGGCAGACCCGTGCCTACGCCGGAGCCCTGCGCGCCCAGGGGATCGGACCGGGCGACCGCGTGGCCCTGCTCGTCCCGAACGTCCCCGACTTCCCCCGCGGATACTTCGCCGTCCTCGCGCTCGGCGCCGTGGTGGTCCCCGTGCACGCCCTGCTCAAGCACGACGAGATCGCCTACGTCCTGCGCGACTCCGGAGCCGTCGCGCTCGTGTGCGCCGCTCCGCTGCTCGCCGAGGGGGCCGCCGGAGCGGACCTCGCCGGCGTCCCTGTGCTGAGCGTGATGGTGCCCGACGGCACCGGCTCGCCCCTCCCGCGCCTGGAGGACCTCGCCGCGGAGGCGACCCCGATCGACGGCTACGTGCCCCGCTCCCCCTCCGACACGGCGACGATCCTCTACACCAGCGGCACCACCGGCCGCCCGAAGGGGGCGGAGGGGACGCACTTCGCGATCGTCTCGCAGTCGGACGTGCTGCTGATGAACACGTTTGACCTGCACCGCGGCGACGTGGTGCTCGGGGCGCTGCCGCTCTTCCACACCTTCGGGCAGGTCTGCGCGATGAACACGGCCTTCCGCACCGCCGCGACGGTCGTCCTGGTGCCGAAGTTCGACGGCGACGCCGCGCTCGAGGCGATGATCGCCCACGGCTGCACGGTCTTCGAGGGCGTGCCCACGATGTACGTCGCCCTGCTCGACGCCGCGACCCGGCGCGAGGACCGGCCGCCGCTGCGCTACGCGGTCTCGGGAGGCGCTGCCCTGCCCGTCGCCGTGATCGAGCGCTTCCGCGAGGTGTTCGGCGTCGAGATCTACGAGGGCTACGGGCTCACCGAGACCTCCCCGGTCGCCACCTTCAACCACGTCGGAGTCCCGCCGCGGCCGGGCACGGTCGGCACGCCGATCTGGGGCGTCGAGGTCGAGGTCGCCCGCCCCGACGTGACCGACCGAGTCGAGCTGCTCCCCCGGGGCGAGCTCGGCGAGATCGTGGTGCGCGGGCACAACCTGATGAAGGGGTACCTCGGCAACCCGGCGGCGACCGCGGAGGCGGTGATCGACGGCTGGTTCCGCACCGGCGACCTGGGCACGAAGGACGAGGAGGACTACATCCGCATCCTCGACCGCACGAAGGACATGATCATCCGCAACGGCTACAACGTATACCCGCGCGAGGTCGAGGAGGTGCTGATCGGGCACCCGGCCGTGCAGAACGCGGCGGTCTTCGGGATCCCGGACGAGCGCCACGGCCAGGAGGTGATGGCCGCGGTGATCCTCGCCCCGTCGGCGACCGCCACCGCGGAGGAGCTGATCGCCTACGCGAACGAGCATCTCGCCGCCTTCAAGTTCCCCCGCCGCGTCGAGTTCGTCGACGCCCTCCCGCTCGGGCCCAGCGGCAAGATCCTCAAGCGGGAGCTCGTCGCGCGCTACGCCGGCTGACCCCTTCCGCAAGAGGGCACACGGGAAGGGACGGACGTCAGCCGAGCAGGGACCAGACGGTCCCGGCGAGGACGGTGCCGACCGCGGCGCCCGCGAGGACCTGAGCGGGGGTGTGCGCACCGAGGCGCACCCTCGACCAGAGCACCCAGAGGACGATGGGCACGCTGATCAGCAGGGAGAGCGGTCCGTAGGCGATCAGCACGACGACGGCGCAGGTGGCGACCACCGCCGCGTGCCCGGACAGCTTCCAGACCAGGTTGACCACGCCGACGGCGAGCACCACGGCCACCGTCACCACGCCGAACGTGGTCACCGCGGCAGGAGCGCCGAGCACGGCGAGCAGTACCAGGCCGGCCGCGATCGACACCAGCGCCAGCGCGATCGGCAGCGCCCGCTCGCGCCGGTCGGGCACGTGATGGTCGCCGTGGATCCGGCCGGTGCGCATCAGCAGGCGGATGACGAGGTAGGGCACCACGCCGACGAAGAGCGCCGCGAGCGCTCCCCAGGCGACGCCGAGCAGGGGCGGATCCGCGACGCGCGCGCCGACCACGACCGGCACGAGCACCGCGAGGACCGCCGGGGAGAACACCTCCGTCGCGAGCCGCGCGGCCGCCGATCCGGCCGCCACCGGACTAGATCTTCTCGATCGGCGCGACCTTGATCAGCAGCTTCTTCGCGCCCACCTGGTCGAAGAGCACGTGCGCGACGCGCTTCGAGCCCTCGCCCGTCACCGCGTTCACGCGCCCCTCACCGAAGTCGGTGTGCCGGATGCGGTCGCCCGGGATCAGCTCGAGGTCGCCGTTGTCGCGCACCATGCCGGTGATCCGGTTCGGGAACTCGCCCTTGGCCTTCGGCGCCGCGGCGAGCGCCTCCCGGAACTCGGTGTTCGATCGCGACTTGCCGAAGCCGGGCCGCTGAGCGTTCAGGGCCCGGGGCTGCGTCCCGCCGCGCGAGGTCGCCGCGCCGGGCGACTGGCGCCACTGGATCAGCTCTCCCGGGATCTCCTGCAGGAACCGGCTCGGCATCGCGACCGACGTCTCGCCGTACTGCGCGCGGGTCATCGCGAGCGAGAGGTAGAGGCGCTTGCGGGCCCGGGTGATCCCCACGTAGAACAGCCGCCGCTCCTCGGCCGGGCCGCCGGGCTCGTTCGCCGAGATGCGGTGCGGGAGCAGGTCCTCCTCGATGCCGGTGAGGAACACGGCGTCGTACTCGAGGCCCTTCGCCGTGTGCAGCGTCATCAGCGAGACGGTGCCGGAGTCGTCGTCGAGGTCGTCGGCCGCGGCGACCAGCGAGACCTCGGTGAGGAAGTCCACGAGCCCGCCGTCCGGGTTGTTGCGCGCGAACTCCTTGGTGACGGCGATGAGCTCGTCGACGTTCTCGGCGCGGGCCTCGTCCTGCGGGTCGCGGCTGGCGCGGAGCATGTCGAGGTAGCCGCTGCGGGTGAGGAGCGCCGTCAGGACCTCGTGCACCTTCGCCTCGCCGCCCTCCCGTGCGGGGTCGAGCATCAGCGCGCACTCGTCGAGGAGGGTCGCGAGGTCGACGATCGCCTTCGTCACCTTCGGGCCCATCCCGAGCGAGCCGGCGTTGCGCATCGCCTCCCGCAGGGTCACCGCGTTGGTGTCGGCGAACGACTGCAGCTGCGCCTCCGTCGCGGGGCCGATGCCCCGCTTCGGAGTGTTCATGATGCGCCGCAGCGCCAGCACGTCGGCCGGGTTCGCCACCGTGATCAGGTACGCCAGGGCGTCCTTGATCTCGGCGCGCTCGTAGAACTTCGTGCCGCCCAGGATCCGGTAGGGCAGCGCGGAGCGGATGAAGATCTCCTCCAGCGCGCGGGTCTGCGCGTTGGTGCGGTAGAAGACCGCGATCTCGTCGTAGCCGGTGCCCGCCGCGTGCAGGCGGGCGATCTCGTCGACCACGAACTGCGCCTCGTCGTGACCCGAGTACCCGGTGTAGCCGACGATCTTCTCCCCGTCGCCGCTGGAGGACCAGAGGTTCTTCGCGCGACGATCGAAGTTGTTCGAGATGACGGCGTTGGCCGCCGAGAGGATGTTCTGCGTCGAGCGGTAGTTCTGCTCGAGCAGGATCACGCGGCAGCCCGGGAAGTCGCGCTCGAACTCGACGATGTTGCGGATGTCGGCGCCTCGGAACGCGTAGATGGACTGGTCCGAATCGCCGACGACGGTGAGCGAGGCCCCCGGGATGGAGCCGTCGGCCGTGACCGGTCCGCGGTAGGGGCGGTCGAACTGCGCCGCCGCCATCGTCGCCGGCGGCACGGGCCGGGTCAGCTCGTGGATCAGCGAGTACTGGGCGTGGTTCGTGTCCTGGTACTCGTCGACCAGCACGTGGCGGAAGCGCCGCTGGTACTTCGCGGCGACGTGCGGGAAAGCGCGGAAGAGGTAGACGGTCTGCGCGATCAGGTCGTCGAAGTCGAACGCGTTCGCCCCCTCGAGCGCCCGCGAGTAGGCCCGGAAGACCTGGAGGAACATCTCCTCGTTCGGGTCGCTGAGGTTCGCGGTGCGGGCGTAGGAGTCGACGTCGGCGAGCTCGTTCTTGAGCTTGGAGATCTTCGCGGAGGCGCTCGCGACGGTGATCCCGAGCGAGTCGGCCTCGAGGTCCTTCACGATGCGCTTGAGCAGGGCGCGCTGATCGCCCGAGTCGTAGATCGTGAACGACTTGGTCATGCCGAAGTTCTCGGCCTCGCGGCGCAGGATCCGCACGCACGCGGAGTGGAAGGTCGAGATCCACATCCCCTCGGCGCTCTGCCCCACCAGCTTCTCGACGCGCTCGCGCATCTCGGCCGCGGCCTTGTTGGTGAACGTGATCGCGAGGATCTGGCTCGGCCAGGCCTCGCCGTTGCCCAGGAGGCTCGCGATGCGCCGGGTGAGGACGCTGGTCTTGCCCGAGCCCGCACCCGCGACGATGAGCAGCGCGTCTCCGCGGTACTCGACCGCCTCGCGCTGCTGGGGGTTCAGCCCCGCGACGAGCTGCTCGTGCGCCGGGTCGGTGCGGGGCGCGTCCCCGGGGCCGCCGGGGGGACCGACGATGACCGGGGTGGCGCGGGAGTCGCTCGGATCGAAGAGGAAGCTCATGTCCCTCCGAGTGTAGATCGCCCCTCCGACACCGGGAGCGGTCAGGCGGTCCGCTGACGCGGCGCGGGAGACGTGAGCGCCCCGCCGACGTCCAGTCCGCGCCACGCGAGGGAGAAGCCGAGCACGGCGAGCGCCGACGTCGACACCGCCAGGAGCTGCAGGAGCGCGAAGGCGGTGAGGTCCTTCGTGTCGTCGGGGTAGTACTGGATGCCCTGGACGGCGAGCGCCGCGAGCAGCACCACCACGATCACCGAGCACACCAGGAGCAGCCGGTTCACCCCGCGCCGCGCGGGCCTCTTCGGCGCTCGGCCCACCTGGGCCCTGGTGGTCAGCCACGCGCAGGCGGCGGAGGCCGAGGCGAGCGCGACGAGGTCGGCCCCGAGGACGTCGCTCGCCCGGTGCCAGGAGGCGGCCATCGTCAGGTTGCCGACCAGCACCACGACCGCGCCGCCCAGCGCGAGCACGACGGTCCGCGCGCGCCCGGGGACGACCATCGCCAGGGCGAAGACCACCGAGACGGCCGCCGCGGTGTGCCCGCTCGGGAAGCTGCCGCCGGTGTACCAGGAGTCGGTGTCGACCAGCTCGGGCCGCTCGAGGACCACGTTCTTGAGCAGCTGGGTGAGCCCGGCCGTGACGACGATCGAGCCGACGGAGGCGACGGCCAGCGCCGGGCGCCTCCGGATCAGCGCGATCGCCGCGACGAGCAGGGCGCCGACGACCATGGAGAGCGGGGTGACGTCCGCGAGCGCCCCCGCGGCGGCGCCGGTGGCCCGGCCGAAGACGAGGTCGGCTCCTCGGAGCCCCGAGTTCTCGACGCCCTGGCCCTGAGGGGTGAGCACGGCGAGCCAGTAGACGACGGCGACGCCGATCACGGCGAGGACGGCGGTGGTGATCCAGCGGCGGGTGATGCGCTCTCGGGTGGACACGGGGCCTCCTCTCGAGGGTCGGGCGGGCGGTGGTGAGCCGATGATGCCAGCGCAGCCTCCGCGTCCGCTCGGCACGCGCCGGAGGAGCGCCCGATCACGATCCGGGTTCAGCCGCGGAGCAGACGCTCCTGCTCGGCCGCCCGCGCCTCGATCGCCAGATCGGGCTGGTCGGCGAAGACGCCGTCCACTCCCGAGCGGAGGATCATCGCGAACTCCTCCTGCCAGCCGCCGTACTCCGCCGGGTCCTTCCCGCGGCGGTGCACCTTCTCGAGGAATCGGTTCTCGGCGCGCAGCGTCCAGCAGTAGACCTCGAGCCCGGCCGCGTGGGCGTCCTCGACGAGCGGACCGGTCCCCGTCGCCCGGCCGGCCGCGTCCCGCGAGAAGAGCATGCTCTTGTCGACGCTGATCCCGTCGACGGCTCCGGCGAGGTTCCGCAGTCCCGCCGGCGTGGTGAAGGCGGAGTAGGGGGCCGCGGCGGCGCCGTGGGCGGCCACGAGGTCGGGCGGGGCGCCCCGCGACTCGAGCAGGTAGATCCGGCGGGTGCCGACTCCGCTCACCGCGAGCCGCTCCAGAACGGTCTTCTCGAAGCTCTCGATCGTGAGCCGCGGGTCGCGCGGACCCCAGCCCGCGGCGGCGAGCTCCTCGCGCAGCAGCACGTCCAGCGGCAGCCCGATCCCGGCGAAGTACGTCGCGTGCTTGATCTCGGCGACGAGCCCCGGCGGAGCGAGCGGATCGTCCTCCGCCGCCCGGTCCAGCAGCGCCAGCAGCTCGCTGAAGCGCAGCAGCGGGAACTGCCCGTCGAACGTGGCGCTGGAGCCGCGCACCGCCGGCAGCCGCTCGCGGGCCCGCAGCTCCGACAGCTCGTCCCAGGTGAAGTCCTCGGTGAACCAGCCGGTGATCTCGCGGCCGTCGATCCGCTTGGTGGTGCGGCGCCCAGCGAACTCCGGGCGCTTCTCGACGTCCGTCGTGCCGGAGATCTCGTTCTCGTGGCGGAGGACGAGCACGCCGTCGCGGGTCGCCACCAGATCGGGCTCGAGCGCATCGGCGCCCAGCGCGATCGCCAGCTCGTAGGCGGAGCGGGTGTGCTCCGGTCGGTAGCCGCTCGCTCCGCGGTGGCCGATGACGAGCGGTGACTGGCGCGCGGGCATGCCGCGATCCTACGGGCGGCTCTGCACGGCTCGCTGCGGAGTCGAGGTCCGCTCGAAGAGAACAGCCAGACTCTGAGAGGTGCTCTCAGATAAGGTGGTGTCCATCGTCGCAGTCCTCTCGGATCCGCGGCGCACCCCGCACCCACAGCGACTCAGATCCGCGAGTTCCCTCGGAGACCAGCGCACCTGAGAGAAGAGGAACCATGGCAAGCAACAATCCGGCCTTCGGACGCCCGGAGTTCAGCAACCGCGGCTACGCCGGCCGCGTGCAGGACCTCCCGGACGTCTCCCCCGGCACGCTCGACCAGATGTACTCCCGTACGGCCGCCGGCTCCGTCGAGACCGACCGGATGACCGTCGAGGACACCCTCGCCAAGACCGCCCTCGCCTTCGTCGTGCTCCTCGCGGGTGCGGCCGTCGGCTGGTTCGTCCCGGGCCTGATGCTCCCCGCCGTGCTCGTCGCGCTGGTGCTGGGCATCGTCAACGCCTTCAAGAAGCAGCCGTCGCCGGCCCTGATCCTCGGCTACGCCGCGACCCAGGGCATCGCGGTCGGTGCGATCTCGAAGTTCTTCGAGAGCGCGTACGCCGGAGCGGTCGTCCAGGCCCTCATGGCGACCGTCATCGTGATCGGCGTCACCCTGGCGCTGTTCATGAACGGCAAGATCCGCACCTCGCCGAAGCTCAACAAGATCTTCTTCATCGGCATGATCAGCTACGCGGTGTTCTCGCTGGTGAACCTGGGCCTCGGCCTCTTCGGCGTCGGCGGCGGCTTCGGTCTCCGCACCGGCTTCATCGGCATCGTGATCGGCCTCATCGCCGTCGCGCTCGCCACGTACTCGCTCGTGATGGACTTCGAGTTCATCCAGCAGGGCGTGCGCAACCGCCTCCCCCGCATCTACGGCTGGACCGGCGCCTACGGCATCCTGGTCACCGTCGTCTGGATGTACCTGGAGATCCTGCGCCTCGTCGCGATCTTCCGCGAGTAGCACGGCGCACCACGTCCGACGGGCGCTCGACCTCCGGGTCGGGCGCCCGTCGTCGTTCCCGGCCCCAGCGTCGTTCCCGGTGCACTGCCGGGAGCGCCTGGCACGATGGAGGGATGAGCGCCGCAGACTCCCGGATCGTCGGCCTCGACGTCGCACGCGGCCTGGCCGTCCTCGGCATGTTCGCCGCCCACCTCGCCCCGGTCGAGAGCGAGATGCTCTGGAACGGCCGCAGCTCCGTCCTCTTCGCCGTGCTGGCGGGAGTGTCGATCGGGCTGATGACGGGCGGCGCACAGCGCTCCTCGCGGCCCTGGCAGGACACTGGATCGATCCTGCTCCGCGGGCTGTACCTGCTCGTCATCGGCGTCGCCCTCACCCTGCTCGGGACGCCGATCGCGGTGATCCTGCCGCACTACGGGGTGATGTTCCTCGTCGCGGCGCTGCTGCTCTTCCTGCCGCGGGCGGTCCTCGCCCTGCTGGTCGCGGTCGCGGCGATCGCCGGGCCCCTCGCGGTCGACGCGCTGACGAGCGCCGGCGGCTCCTGGCTCTCGACCCTGTCGCCCGACGAGGCGCTCCTGGCCGCGCAGCCCCTCATCTGGCTCACCCAGTACTACCCGGTGCCGTCGTGGCTGGCGTACGTGGTGCTCGGCCTCCTGATCGCGCGCTGCGACATCCGGTCCGCGACCACCCAGCGCTGGATCGTCGTCGGCGGCGCCGTCTCGGCCGTGCTCGGCTACGGCGGCGGGCTGCTGCTCGGGGGTCCGGAGGCGGTGGAGGCGCACGCCAGCACCACTGCCGAGCTGCTCGGGGCGGGCGGGGTCGCCTGCGTCGTCCTCGGCGCGCTGACGGCTCTGCTGCAGCGGCTGCCGCTCCTGGCGCGGGCGGCGACTCCGATCGCGGCCGTCGGTGCGATGCCGCTGACGATCTACTCGCTGCAGCTCGTGGCGCTGGCGGTGTACCTGGTCCCGTACGAGCCGTTCGACTTCGAGGCGTGGCGCAGCTGGGCGCTGCTCGGCGTCTTCGTGGTCGGCTCGATCGTCGCCGCTCTCCTCTGGAGGCGGCTCGTGGGGCAGGGCCCGCTGGAGTGGCTGCTCGCGCGCGCGTCGCTGCGGCCTCGGGGTCCGCGCGCGGCGCTGGGTTAGGGTGGCCGGATGATCACGCGTCGCGAGGCCGCTCAGCGCCTCGACATCCCCCTCGAGATGGCGACGCGGCACGGCATCCCCACCCGTCTGTCGGAGGAGGAGCTCGCCGCCCTCGAGCAGGATCCGCCCGCCTGGCTCGTCCAGTCGCGCGCGAACCGCACCGGCAGGCGTCCCGTGTGGGTGACCCTCGACTGCGCCGTCTGCGGCCGCTCCGAGGCCGCCCGCCCGAAGAAGTGGTGGCCCGAGTTCACGTTCCTCGTCTGCGAGGACCACTCCCCCGCCTCCTGGCCGCACCACCCCGAGGGCCACCGCCGCGACGAGTACGACGGCATCGGCACCCGCTTCATCGGCGTGCTCGACACCCCCGCCTGACCCGCGCTCGCGCGCCTGCCGCCTGCACCTCGGCCCCCGGACCAGCGCCGACCCGCGTTCCCCGACCGCTCGGCAGGAGCTCGCTTCTCCGCCGGCACCCCAGGAACGTCCCCGCAGGACCTCGTCCCGCTGACCGCCACTCGGAACGCCTCGCCAGGCACCGGTCAACCCCGACCGATCCCCCGGCCGAACCGCGGCCACCCGTTCCCTGAACAGCCACCTGAGCTCGTTCCCTGACCTGCACCCGGGAACGGCCCCGCAGGGGCTCGTTCCCCACTACCTGCACCCAGGAACGGCCCCACAGGGGCTCGTTCCCCACTACCTGCACCCGGGAACGGCCCCGCAGGGGCTCGTTCCCCCACCCGCTCCCCTCAACAAGAAACGGCCCCCTTCGAAGGGAGCCGTTCCTGACGTTCCGCGGGTCTCCGCGCGGTCAGCTGCAAGGCGGAGAAGGGCGCGATACCGGAGGTATCGCAACCGCCGACAACGCCGCAGATGACCGTGCGGAGACCCGCGGAATCACTCCCACTCGATGGTGCCGGGGGGCTTGGACGTCACATCCAGCACCACCCGGTTCACGCCGCTCACCTCGTTGGTGATGCGGTTGGAGATTCTGGCGAGGAGGTCGTAGGGCAGGCGGGTCCAGTCGGCGGTCATCGCGTCTTCCGAGGAGACGGGGCGCAGGACGATGGGGTGGCCGTAGGTGCGGCCGTCGCCCTGGACTCCGACGGAGCGGACGTCGGCGAGGAGGACGACGGGGCACTGCCAGATCTCGGTGTCGAGGCCGGCGGCGGTGAGCTCGGCGCGGACGATGGCGTCGGCGTCCTGGAGGAGGTCGAGCCGCTCCTGGGTGACCTCGCCGACGATGCGGATGCCGAGGCCGGGTCCGGGGAAGGGCTGACGGCCGACGATGACCTCGGGCAGGCCGAGCTCGCGGCCGATCGCGCGGACCTCGTCCTTGAAGAGGGTGCGGAGCGGCTCGACGAGCGCGAACTGCAGGTCCTCGGGGAGTCCGCCCACGTTGTGGTGGGACTTGATGTTGGCGGTGCCGGTGCCGCCGCCGGATTCGACGACGTCGGGGTAGAGCGTGCCCTGGACGAGGAAGTCGATCGTCTCGCCCTCGCCCTGCGCTTCGAGCACGAGCGCTTCGGCGGCGGCCTCGAAGGTGCGGATGAACTCGCGGCCGATGATCTTGCGCTTCTGCTCCGGGTCGCTGACGCCGGCGAGCGCGTCGAGGAACTGCTCACGCGCGTCGACGGTGACCAGGCGGACGCCGGTCGCGGCGACGTAGTCCTCCTCGACCTGGCGGCGCTCGTCCTTGCGGAGGAGTCCGTGGTCGACGAAGACGCAGGTGAGCTGGTCGCCGATGGCACGGTGCACGATCGCAGCGGCGACGGCGGAGTCGACTCCGCCGGACAGGCCGCAGATGACGCGTCCGGTGCCGACCTGCTCGCGGATCACGGCGACCTGGTCGTCGATCACGTTGGAGGAGTTCCAGTCGGCCGGGATGCCCGCGGCGCGGTGGAGGAAGTTCTCGATGACGGCCTGGCCGTAGGCGGAGTGCTTGACCTCCGGGTGCCACTGCACGCCGTAGAGGCGGCGCTCGTCGTTGCCGAAGGCGGCGACCGGGGTGGAGCTCGTGGAGGCGAGGACCTCGAAGCCCTCGGGTGCCTGTGCGACCGAGTCGCCGTGACTCATCCACACCGTCTGGTCGGCGGGCTGCTCGCCGAGGAGCACGCCACCGTCGGTCGAGAGGGCGGCGTCCGTCGCTCCGTACTCGCGCAGCCCCGTGTTGGCGACCTCGCCGCCGAGCGTCTTCGCCATCACCTGGAAGCCGTAGCAGATGCCCAGGACCGGGACCCCGAGGTCGAAGATCGCGGGGTCGAGCTGCGGGGCGCCCTCCTCGTACACGCTGGAGGGGCCGCCCGAGAGGATGATGCCGACGGGCGACTTCGCGGCGATCTCGGCGGCCGTGGCGTTGGAGGGCACGATCTCGGAGTAGACGTTCGCCTCGCGGACCCGGCGGGCGATCAGCTGCGCGTACTGCGCGCCGAAGTCGACGACGAGGACGGGCTGCGCGGCCAGGTGCGGCTGGGGAGCGGTGGGCTGCTCGCTAATGGGGGGCCTCCACGGAGTCGGTCGGGGTCTTCGGGTCGGTGCCGGCGGCCCGGCGCTCGAGGTACTGCTCGACCTCGCGGGCGATGCGGGTCTCGACGAAGAAGGAGAGGGTGGGCACCACGCCGCCGAGCGCGATGAGCACGAAGCGCGTGAACGGCCAGCGCATGAGGCTCCACAGGCGGAAGTCGGCGAAGAGGTAGACGACGTAGAACCAGCCGTGCGCGATCAGGATGCCGGTGGACAGGTTCGCGCCGGTGCCGCTCGACGTGAACTCGCCTCCGGGCACCTCGTACATCGGGGCGAAGTGCAGGACGCCCTGCTGGCCGAAGGCGAACAGCTCGAGGTGGAAGACGTACTTGAGGAGCATCTCCGCGCAGAGCAGGAGCAGCATCACGCCGGTGATGATCGAGGTCACCCGGTAGAAGCGCAGCGCGCTCCGGATCGCAGGGAACTGCGCGGGCTTGGGCTCGAGGGGCATGACGACCAGTTTACGGTGCGGGGGCGGGGGCCTCGGCCCGGTCGCCCAGGTCGGCGCGGGCGCGCTCCTCGGCGTCGAGCGCCTCCTCGGCCTCGCGCTCCCACGCGTCCTTGACGAGGCGGAACCAGAGGTAGAGGGCGAAGCCGGCGAAGACGACCCACTCGATCGCGTAGAAGACGTTGAGCCAGTTCAGCGAGACGTCGCTCACGCGCGCCGGGGAGTCGATGGCCCCGAGTCCGGCGACCGGCTCGTCAACGACGACGTAGCCCTGGTAGACGTCCTGCGGCGGGTCCGGCCAGCGGTTGATCAGCGCGGGGACGGAGAGCGCGGTGAGGGTGGCGGGGTCCAGGCCGTCCGCCGGCGCCTCCGCCGCCTCGTTGGCCACGAGGCGGCCGGTGAAGGAGGAGGGCGCCTGCTCGCTCCCGCTGTTGAGCGCGTCCGCGACGGACTGCGCCTGCGCCTCGTCCTGCGTCCAGCCGTAGGCGAGCACCAGGTCGGCGTCGGCGGTGCGGGTGCGGGCGATGACCCACCAGCCCGGCTGCTCGCCGTTCAGGCGGCCGCCGAGGATCTCGGCACCGCCCGGCACGAAGACGGACGAGCCCTCCACGCGCTGTCCGTCAGCGGTCGCCGTGATCGAACGGGAGGGGGTCGCGACCTCGGCGAGCGGGAGCGTCGTCTCCGACACTCCGGAGTCGGGCGCGGCGGCTTCGACCGCGCGGCCGACCTGCCACTGCCCGAGCGCGGCGAAGAGCCCGGCGATCAGGAGTGCGAGCGCCAGCGCGGCGATCCAGCGCGGGCGCCGGGCCACCTGCCCGACCGTGCTCTGCGTCATTCGTCCCTCGTCCGCCCTCGATCCGTGCGGTGTCCCGCGGGCCGGATCGAGCCTAACCCGTGAGTGTGGGAGCTCCGTGGGATCAGTAGTCGGGCTCCCTCGGGCGGCGGGGCCGGGCGTCGTCGGCGCCGTCGGACTGCTGCATCGCCTGGTCGATGAGCGCCTGGCGCATCGGATCGGGGAACTCGTCGTCGAGCTCGTCCGGCTCCGCGGGGCGCCTCGGAGGAGTGGGAACCTCCTCCGCGGAGACGGCGGGCGCGGCCATCGCCGCCTCCACGAGCGCGAAGTCCTCCTCGTCCATGGCCGTGGCCGCTGCGGGTGCCGGGCGGTGCCGCCGCCGCGAGAGGAACGCGCCGATGCTCTCGGAGCGCGAGGCGAGGATCGGCCCGACGATCGCCATGATCAGCACGTAGAGGCCGGCGAAGGGCTGGATCCGCTCGTCGAGCCCCGCCGAGAGCGAGAGCGTCGCCAGGATGAGCGCGAACTCGCCGCGGTTGTGCAGGATGAACGCCGCGTTCAGGCCCGCGCGCGGTCCGAGCTTGTTGAGCCACGCGACGAACTGTCCCGCGCCGAGGTTCAGGACGATGGTCATCACCGCGGCGATCAGCACCGGGACCACGACGCTCGGGAACGCGCCGGGATCCAGTCCGAGACCGAAGTTGACGAAGAAGAAGGCTCCGAACACGTCGCGCAGCGGGATCGCGATGTGCTCGACCCTCGACCGGAACCGCGTCGCTCCGATGACCAGTCCGATCAGGAACGCGCCGATGGCGTCCGTCACTCCGAGGACCTCGCCGATGCCGCCGAACAGGATGGCGAGACCGAAGAACAGGATCGTGAACAGCTCGTCGTCGCGGGTGCGGAAGAAGCGGGAGACGACCTTCCCGCCCCAGCGGGCGATCGCGAACATCACCACGAGGAACGCGAACGCGATGACGAGCTTGAGCACCACCGGCCACGGCTCCGTCTCGCCCGAGAGCACGACGGACACGATCGCCAGGTAGACCGCGATGAAGATGTCCTCGACGACCGTGACGCCCAGGATCATCGGCGTCTCGGGGTTCGCCAGGCGCTTGAGCTCGATCAGCAGCTTGGTGACGATCGCGCTCGAGCTCGTCGCCGTGATGCCGGCGATGATCAGCGCCTCGCGGCTCCCCCAGCCCAGCGCGAAGCCGAAGCCGAGGCCGACGGCCATGTTGACCGCGATGTAGGAGCCGCCGGAGAGGATCAGGCGGCCGGCGTTCCCGAAGAACTCGTCCTGGTCGAACTCCAGGCCGAGGTTGAACAGCAGGAGTATCAGCCCGAAGACCGCGGTCAGCTCGATGTAGCTCGACTCGAAGTCGAGCGGGAAGAGGTGGAAGTTCGGGCTCGCGAGGAGCCCGACGACCATGTAGATCGGGATGGCCGGGAGCCCGATCGTCCTCCCCAGCCGGCCGAGGACGTAGGCGACGACGAACAGGACGCCGAGGACGATGAGGTCTTCGCCGTGGTGCATCCTCAGGCTCCGGGCGGGGCGTCGACCGTCTTGGCGAAGCTGCCGGTGCGGAAGAACGCGAACGCCTTGGCGACCTTCTCGGGGCTGCCGGCGACCACGAGGGTGTCGCCGGGGAAGACGCGGAAGTCAGGGGCCGGCGCCGGGTTGGCGGCGTCGCCCCGGACCACGGCGACGACGGTCAGCCCGACGATCCCTCGGTCGGCGGGCTTGCCGAGCTGCTGTCCGGCGATGTGGTCGTCGTAGTCGACGGTGAACCAGTCGATCGAGAGGCCCGGGATCTGGTCGAGCGCGGTCAGCGACTCCGTGATCTGCGTGCCGCCGAGCAGCTCGGCGAGGGTGTGCGCCTCGTCGTCGCTCAGGCGGAGGGACACCTTGGCGCCGTCCTGGTCGCCCTCGGCGAACGTGATCAGGTCGCTGTGGCCGGAGCGGTGGGCGATGACCCCGACCTTGCCGCCGTCGGCCGTCAGGAACGTGTGCAGAACGCCGA
The DNA here is from genome assembly GCF_002931115.1 of Rathayibacter sp. AY1E6. Classification (NCBI taxonomy): domain Bacteria; kingdom Bacillati; phylum Actinomycetota; class Actinomycetes; order Micrococcales; family Microbacteriaceae; genus Rathayibacter; species Rathayibacter sp. AY1E6. The sequence goes on from NZ_PSVK01000026.1 coordinate 26,096, forward strand.
CACCGGGCAGTTTGACCCTGCGGACCTCGACCATGCGTGCTCCCTCCGCGCCGTGCGGCGCTCCCACTCGGGACTTCCAGCTTAGGCGCGTGCGGAGCCCTCCTGCCGAGGGAACCCCGACCCGTCGAGGGATCCCGCGGTTCCCGGCCGGCTCGGCGGTCCTGCGTTCCCTCGCTGCCCACAGGTGGTGGGGGGAGTCTCCACAGGAGGAGCAGTGCGGGGAGCGGGCGGAGGGCGGGAGGGGAAGGTGGGCGGATGCGTGCAGTGGGGATCTGCAGAGACGAGGCGTGCGACCGGTCGGAGGAATCCGCGCGGCTGCGCCGCGGGATGCACGCGCGGACCGGAGAGTGGGCGGACGCCTCCGTAGACGAGCGGCAGCGGGAGCGGATCGACGCCATGGCGCGACCTGAACCGCGCCCTTCTTCCTCCGCGTGTCGGCGGCGGCGGTCCGGGGACTCCCCCTGGTCGAGCCGCTCGCGGAGACCCTGCATGTCGAGGGGCGACGGACCTGGGCAGCCGGACGTGGTACGGCGTCGCGGAGCGCGCGTCCGCCCCCACCCGCAATTATCGACGGACTCGCCGTCTCGGATCTGGCGCAGGCCGTCGTGGACCTGGACCGACACGGCGTCCTCCGGGACCGCTCGCCCGAGCACGTGCTTCTCGACGAGAAGCGCCGGGAGGACCGGATCCGCGCGTGGGTCCGCAGCGTCGTCCGCCGGGCTGGCGCGAGGCCTACGACGCCAGCCCCCTGATCGTCCGGCCGGCCCGGGCCGGCGTCCGCCGCGCCGAGGGACCCTCCGGCCGTCGAGGGCGCCCGCTGTTCCTGGCGGCCTCGACGGTCCGGGGATCCCTCGGTCGGTGAGCGTCAGCTCGGCTGGTACGGCGCGACGACGACCTCGACCCGCTGGAACTCCTTGAGGTCGGAGTAGCCGGTCGTCGCCATCGAGCGGCGCAGGGCGCCGATGAGGTTCGCCGTGCCGTCGGCGCCGGTGGCTGGGCCGTAGAGGACCTGCTCGAGGGTGCCGACGGTGCCGACCTCGACGCGGCGGCCGCGCGGCAGCTGCGGGTGGTGCGCCTCCGCGCCCCAGTGCCAGCCCCCGCCGGGAGCGTCGGTCGCGCGGGCCAGCGCCGAGCCGAGCATCACGGCGTCCGCGCCCACCGCCACGGCCTTCACGATGTCGCCGGAGGTGCCGAGGCCGCCGTCCGCGATGACGTGCACGTAGCGTCCGCCCGACTCGTCGAGGTAGTCGCGGCGAGCGCCGGCGACATCGGCGACCGCGGTCGCCATCGGAGCCTGGATGCCGAGCGTCGTGCGGGTGGTGGAGGCGGCACCGCCGCCGAACCCGACGAGGACGCCCGCGGCGCCCGTGCGCATGAGGTGCAGGGCCGCGGTGTAGGTGGAGGCGCCGCCGACGATGACGGGCACGTCGAGCTCGTAGATGAACTTCTTGAGGTTCAGCGGCTCGGTATCGCGCGAGACGTGCTCGGCCGAGACGGTCGTGCCGCGGATTACGAACACGTCGACCCCGGCGTCGACGACGGTCTGGTACAGCTCCGCGGTCCGCTGGGGCGACAGGGCCCCGGCGACGGTCACGCCCGCGGCGCGGATCTCGGCCAGGCGCGCGGTCACCAGCTCGGGGCGGATCGGAGCGGAGTAGATCTCCTGCATCCGCTGCGTCGCGGTCTCGGCCGGAAGCCGGCGGATCTCCTCGAGCAGCGGCTCCGGGTCCTCGTACCGCGTCCACAGACCCTCGAGGTCGAGGACGCCCAGCGCCCCGAGATGCCCGAGCCGGATCGCCGTCGCCGGCGACACCACCGAGTCCATCGGCGCGGCGAGGATCGGCGTCGCGAACTGGTACGCGTCGATCGACCACTTCACCGACACGACCTCGGGGTCGCGCGTCCGGCGGCTCGGGACGACGGCGATGTCGTCGAAGGCGTACGCGCGGCGGGCGCGCTTGGCGCGCCCGATCTCGATCTCCATGACGCTGAGTTTACTGTGGCTCGCTCCTCGCTCCGCTCGTCGCTCGCCCGCCGTCGGCCCGAGCGGGCGGTCGCGTTCCGCAGAGCGTCCTGCGTCCGCGCTACGCCGATCCGCTGGAACGCGGATCGCCGGTTACCGCTGAGCGGTGTCAGCTGTGGCTCGCTCCTCGCTCCGCTTGCCGCTCGCCGCTCGCCCGCGGTCGGCCCGAGCGGATGGTCGCGGTCCGCGGAGCGTCCCGCGTCCGCGCTACGCCGATCCGCTCGCACGCGGATCGCCGGTTACCGCTGTGCGGTGTCAGCCGTGGCTCGCTCCTCGCTCCGCTCGCCGCCCGCCCGCGGTCGGCCCGAGCGGGCGGTCGCGTTCCGCAGAGCGTCCTGCGTCCGCGCTACGCCGATCCGCTCGCACGCGGATCGCCGGTTACCGCTGAGCAGTGTCACCCCTGGCTCACGACCGCCCGCTCGCTGCTCGCCCGCGGTCGGCCCCAGCGGATGGTCGCGTTCCGAAGAGCGGGTCGCGTCCGCGCTACGACAATCCGCTGGAGAGCGGATCGCCTGCTACCGCTCCTACCGGGCTCCTCACTGGGCCGCGATCGACGCGAGCGGGTGCACACCACCAGCAGGTGAAGCCTGCGCGGCCGCCACCACGATTCGCTGCAACGCGGGAAGCCCGTCCCCACTCCGTCGCGCTCGCGCGCGGTGCACGACCACTCCCCCGCGACGGCACAGGCGGAAGCCTCCCCCCGCAGTCGCGGCGGCGCCCCGCGCCGCTCGCGCTGCGTCCCCCGCCCCTCAGCCGAGAATCGGTGCTCGTCTCCCGGAGGGAGGCGGCGGATCGGGATCGCGGCCCCTCCGGCGTGGTGGGCGTATGGGCCGCAGGCCCATCGGGCAGAGGGGCCGCGATCCCGATCCGCCGCCGGCCCCACCAGCCCCCCTCAGCGCCGGTAGTTCGGCGCCTCCACCACCATCTGCACATCGTGCGGGTGCGACTCCTTCAGCCCGGCCGCCGTGATGCGCACGAACTTCCCGCGCTCCTTCAGCTCGGGGATGGTGCGCGCTCCGACGTAGAACATCGACTGACGGAGCCCGCCGGCGAGCTGGTACGCCACGTTCGCGAGCGGGCCGCGATAGGGCACCTGGCCCTCGATGCCCTCGGCGATCAGCTTGTCGTCGGTGGGCACGTCGGACTGGAAGTAGCGGTCCTTCGAGTAGGAGGTCCGCTCGCCGCGGGTCTGCAGGGCGCCGAGGGAGCCCATCCCGCGGTAGGTCTTGAACTGCTTGCCGTTCTGGAACACGAGGTCGCCGGGGCTCTCCTCGCAGCCCGCGAGGAGCGAGCCGAGCATCACGGTGTCGGCGCCGGCGACGAGCGCCTTGGCGATGTCGCCGGAGTACTGGAGGCCGCCGTCGGCGATCACCGGCACGCCGGACTCGCGCGCGGCGAGGGACGCCTCGTAGACCGCGGTGACCTGCGGGACTCCGACGCCGGCGACGACGCGGGTGGTGCAGATCGAGCCGGGGCCGACGCCGACCTTGATGGCGTCGGCGCCCGCGTCGACGAGGGCCTGCGCCCCGGAGCGGGTCGCGACGTTGCCGCCGATGACGTCGACGCCGGCGAACGCGGAGTCGGACTTCAGGCGGCGGATGATGTCGAGCACGCCGGCGGAGTCGCCGTTGGCGGTGTCGACGACGATCACGTCGACGCCCGCGTCGAGCAGGGCGGTGGCGCGCTGCCAGGCGTCGCCGAAGAAGCCGATCGCGGCGCCGACCCGGAGGCGGCCCTCGTCGTCCTTCGTGGCGTTGGGGTACTGCTCCGACTTGTCGAAGTCCTTGACCGTGATGAGGCCGGCGAGCTTGCCCTGCGCGTCGACGAGCGGCAGCTTCTCGATCTTGTGCTGCGCGAAGAGGGCGATGACCTCGCTGTCGGGGATGCCGACGCGGCCCGTGATCAGGCCGGTGCTGGTCATCACGTCGCGGACGAGCGTGGTCGCCTTCTCGAACGGCGAGACGAAGCGCATGTCGCGGTTGGTGATGATGCCCACGAGCACGCCGGTGGAGTCGACGACGGGGAGGCCGCTGATCCGGTACTGGCCGCAGAGGTCGTCGACCTGGGCGACGGTGGCGTCCGGGGTGGTGGTGACGGGGTTCGAGACCATGCCCGACTCGCTCCGCTTCACCCGGTCGACCTGGTCGGCCTGGTCGGCGATCGAGAGGTTGCGGTGCAGGACGCCGAGGCCGCCCTGGCGGGCCATCGCGATCGCCATGCGCGCCTCGGTGACGGTGTCCATCGCCGCGGAGAGCAACGGGGTCGCCACGCTGATGCGCTTGGTGAGACGGGAGGCCGTGTCGGCCTCGCTCGGGATGACGTCGGTGTGCCCCGGGAGGAGCATGACGTCGTCGTAGGTGAGTCCGAGGAATCCGAAGGGATCCGGCTGGTCCATCAATGCCCCTTAGCAGGTCGAGTGCGGGAGCCCGGAGAGGACGGGAGGAGTCCGCTCACGAGCGCCACGGTTGTTCGATCTTAAGCGCCGTGAGGACCGCGGTATTCCTCGACGGCGCGGCCGCCGGGCCGCGGATGGGCGCTGGAGCGCTCTCCTCTCCCTCATAATGTCGTCACGCGTAAGTGCGGACGGTGAAACACCGCCGACACATGCGGAACGTATGGTCAACCAACGTTGTTTGACGACGGCGATTCGGGCGTGCCCGGAGACCCCATCCGTCTGTGCACCCTGACGAGAGGTAGACGTCTTGCTCACAGCCAGCCGTTCGATGCGCCGCCAGCGCTCGACGACCCTGCATCCGACGGACCGGGAGGCGCCCCGTGGATAGGAGACGCCCGAGGCTCCGAGACCGGCTCCTGGCCCTGGGTCTGCTCGCCGCGACCCTCACCGGGATCGCCGCGGCGGCCCCCGCCGCACTCGCCGCCACCACCGCCGACCAGTCGATCATCGCCTGGGTCCGCGTGCAGGGGACGAACGAGAACCTGACGGGGGTGACCGTCGAGATCGGCGGCGACGCCTCCGCGACCGTGACCACCGGCGAGGACGGCCGGGCCACGTTCCCCCTCGACGCCGCGGGCACCTACACGGTGACCGTCGACGAGGAGTCCCTGCCCGCCGACAAGGGCTACCCCGCCGCGGGTCAGAACCCGAAGCAGGTGAAGATCGTCGCCTCGCAGAACCAGATCGTCAACTTCATCGTCTCGACGGCCAACCCGAAGGGCTCCGGAGCGACCGTCCCGGTCCCGACGGACTCCGCGGCTCCGACGAGCCCCGCGACCGAGGGCACGACCGGCAACGACGCGACGAACCCCGACGGCACGTCCAATGCGGTGAACCAGCCGGTGTCGGCCGACACGTTCTGGATCATCTTCTGGCCGAAGGTCGTCACCGGCCTGATCTTCGGGCTCCTGATCGCCCTCGCGGCGATCGGCGCCTCGCTGATCTACGGCGTGACCGGCCTGAACAACTTCGCCCACGGCGAGCTGGTCACCTTCGGCGCGCTGATGGCATACCTCTTCTCCGGGGTCTTCGGACTCCCGGCGCTGCTGGCCATCCCGATCGCGGTGATCCTCGGCGGGGCCTTCGGCTTCGTCCAGGACGGACTGCTCTGGAAGCCGCTGCGGAAGAAGGGCATCCAGCTCATCCCGCTAATGATCGTGACGATCGGCCTCTCGCTGGCCCTGCGCTACGTGTTCGTCTTCTTCTTCGGAGCCGACCGCCTCTCGCTCCCCAACAGCACCGCTCCGTTCTTCACGGTGCCGGAGCTCGGGATCAGCCTGAAGTTCACCGACATCGTCGGCGCCGTCGTCGGCGTCGTCTGCATCGTCGCCGTGGCCTACGTCCTCACGAAGACGAAGATCGGCAAGGCGATGCGGGCGGTCTCGGACAACCGGGCCCTCGCCTCCGCCTCGGGCATCAACGTCGAGCGCGTCATCCGCGTCGTCTGGGTGATGTCGGGCGCTCTCGCCGCGCTGGCGGGCGTCTACATCGGCTACTACCAGTCGCTGCGCTGGGACACGGGAGCGTCGATCCTGCTGCTGATCTTCGCGGCGATCACGCTCGGCGGACTCGGCTCCGCCTACGGCGCGCTGGTCGGCTCGCTCATCATCGGACTGATGATGAACATCTCGACGATCTGGATCCCGGAGAACCTCAAGTACGTGGCTCCGCTCGTTCTCATGATCATCATCCTCCTGGTCAGGCCGCAGGGAATCCTGGGCCGCAAGGAACGGATCGGCTAGGACACCATGAACCTCAACTTCATCTGGCTGGCGATCGGGCAGATCGTCGATCCCACTGTCGCCGCGTACGCGCTGGCGACCATCGGCCTGGTCATCCACTTCGGATTCACGGGGCTGCTCAACTTCGGACAGGCCGGCTTCATGGCAGTGGGCGGCTACGCCTTCGCCATCACCTCGGTCAAGTTCGAATGGCCCGTCTGGGGCTCCTTCCTCGCGACGATCGTCGCGGCGACCGTCTTCGCGCTCATCCTGGGCATCCCGACGCTGCGGCTGCGGGCCGACTACCTCTCGATCGTCACGATCGCGGCGGCGGAGATCATCCGGCTCTCGGTCAAGACCCCCGAGTTCTCGGCGATCACCGGCGGCTCGGAGGGCATCAACGGCGCGGCGAAGGCGTTCAACGACCTCAACCCGCTCCCCGAGGGCCGCTGGGGCATCGGCGTCCTCACCTACAGCCAGGACCAGTGGTGGGTGCGGATCGTCGGCTGGGGCCTCGTGCTCCTGGCCTGCCTCCTGGTGTTCCTCCTGATGCGCAGCCCCTGGGGCCGCGTCATCAAGGGCATCCGCGAGGACGAGGACGCCGTGCGCTCGCTCGGCAAGAACGTCTTCTCGTACAAGATCCAGGCGCTCATCCTGGGCGGCGTGCTCGGAGGCCTCGCAGGAGCGCTGTTCATCCTCCCCCGCTCGCTCCAGCCCGACAACTACGGCACCCAGCTCACGTTCTTCCTCTACACGATCATGCTGCTGGGCGGCGCCGCGACGGTCTTCGGACCCGTCGTCGGCTCGATCATCTTCTGGGTCGTCCTCGGTCTGACCGACGGACTGCTCACGCTCGGGATCGACACCGGGGTCCTCAACAACGACCTCATCCGCCTCACCACCGTGCAGACCGGACCCATCCGGTTCATCGTGGTGGGGGTAGCCCTCATGCTCCTGGTGATCTTCAGACCCCAGGGGATCTTCGGCAAGAAGAAGGATCTGCACTTTGCCTAAGACGCCGGTCTCGGACATCACCGAGGAAGCAATCGTCCCCGGGGTCAGGAAGAAGGACCCCATCGTCGTCGCCGACAACGTCAGCCGCCGCTTCGGCGGCCTGACCGCGGTCGACGTCGAGCACCTCGAGATCCCCCGCGGATCCATCACCGCCCTGATCGGCCCGAACGGGGCCGGAAAGACCACGTTCTTCAACCTGCTGACGGGCTTCGACAAGCCCAACACCGGCAAGTGGAACTTCAAGGGCAAGAACCTCGCCAACGTCCCGGCCTACCGGGTGTCGCGGATGGGCATGGTGCGCACGTTCCAGCTCACCAAGGCGCTCGGCGGCATGACGGTGCTCGAGAACATGCTGCTCGGCGCGAAGGGGCAGAAGGGCGAGAACATCTTCACCTCGCTCATCCGCCCGCTGTGGTCGAAGGAGGAGGACTCGATCGAGCAGCGCGCGATCCGCCTGCTCGAGAAGTTCAAGCTGGACACCAAGCGGGACGACTACGCGTCGAGCCTGTCGGGCGGCCAGAAGAAGCTGCTCGAGATGGCGCGGGCGCTGATGTCGGAGCCCGAGCTCGTCATGCTCGACGAGCCGATGGCCGGGGTGAACCCGGCGCTGACGCAGTCGCTCCTGGGTCACATCGTGAACCTGAAGGACGAGGGCATGACCGTGCTCTTCGTCGAGCACGACATGCACATGGTCAACACGATCGCCGACTGGGTGATCGTGATGGCCGAGGGCAAGGTCGTCGCCGAGGGCCCGCCCTCGACCGTGATGAACGACCCGGCCGTCATCGACGCGTACCTGGGCGCGCACCACGACACCGACCTGGGCACGATCGAGGGCCAGCTCGAGATCGCCGAGGAGATGGACTCCGACCTCGTCCGCGAGGACGTGGAGCGGCAGGCGGAGCAGGCCGGCGTCCCGACGCCCGGCCACGACGCTCCGGCCGCCGGAACGGCGTCCCCGTCGGCCTCCGCGCCGACGAGCGTCGCCCCGACGACCGACGCCCCGGCCGTCGAATTCGAGAAGGACGAGAGATGACCGCCGACACGACGACTCCGAACACCCTCGAGACGCACGATCTGCACGCGGGCTACGTGCCGGGGGTCAACATCCTCAACGGCTCGAACGTCTACGTGAAGCGCGGCGAGCTCGTCGGGATCATCGGCCCGAACGGCGCCGGCAAGTCGACGCTGCTGAAGGCGATGTTCGGCCTGGTCAACATCCGCCAGGGCACCGTCCTGCTGAACGGCGAGGACATCACCGGCCTCAAGGCCGACAAGCTGGTGTCCAAGGGCGTGGGCTTCGTGCCGCAGAACAACAACGTCTTCCCGTCGCTCACCATCGAGGAGAACCTCGAGATGGGCATGTACCAGAAGCCGAAGCTGTACAAGGAGCGGCTCGAGTTCGTCACCGAGCTCTTCCCGGAGCTCAGCAAGCGGCTCAAGCAGCGCTCGGGGTCGCTCTCGGGCGGTGAGCGCCAGATGGTGGCGATGTCGCGGGCTCTGATGATGGACCCGTCGATGCTGCTGCTCGACGAGCCCAGCGCCGGCCTGTCCCCGATGCGGCAGGACGAGACCTTCGTCAACGTGCAGCGGATCAACCGCGCGGGCGTCTCGATCATGATCGTCGAGCAGAACGCGCGGCGGGCGCTGCAGATCTGCGACCGCGGCTACGTCCTCGACCAGGGCCGCGACGCCTACGAGGGCGCGGGCCGGGAGCTGATGAACGATCCGAAGGTCATCGAGCTCTACCTGGGCACGCTCGCGACGACCAACGAGGTCACCACGAGCACCCCGACCGTCGGCGGCTGACCCCCGCTGCGAAGGGCCCGTCGTCTCCGGACGGCGGGCCCTTCGTCGTTGCCGGGGCGCGGAGCGGGCGCGAGCGGGGCCGAGGGGCCGGTGCGGCTCCGGGGCGGAGGCGGGGCCGCTCGCCCAGGGCGCCGTGCCGCTCGGAGACCACTCGGAGCAGGGCGGGAAAGCTGTCGCAGTGCCCGTTCACGCGCCGGCAAGGGGTGCCGCAGAAGGGAGGCGGGGGGCCGCTCTCCCGGCGCGGACAGGCCTTCACCGGTCTCTCCGCGATGCCCGCCGAACCCCCGGGAAGTCGGCGGAACGGCGGGCCGGACCCTCGGTCTCCTGTCCGCGGGACGAGGGCAGGACAGCGAGAGTCTCTCCGCACCAGCGACACCCACGAGGGGGACAGGATATCGCCCTGCCTGCCGTAGTTTTGGGTACACGGGACAGCCCTGCAGGGGGACGTCCCGCTCCCCTCTCCCCCGGTAGGGACCGCGATCGGCCGCCGATCTCCTCCCCTCCCCGCAGCGCCTCGAGCGCCGCGTCGTCCGCCTCGAAGGAGCCGACCATGAAGAGATACACCCCCGCCCCTGTGGAACTCGGAGCCGGCTTCGGCACCGGTGCGATCGGCGACTACGAGCGCTGGCGCGTCGTCGGCGTCTACGCCCAGGTCGTCATCGCCGAGACCACCGGCGGCAAGCGCCGCAACTACAGCCGTTCCTTCGTCACGTACCGCCTGGCGCAGGAGGCGGAGCTGCTCCGCGCCTCCTAGGCCCTCCGCACTCCACGAGCGCGCGTCCTCCCACTGGAGGGCGCGCGCTTCTGCGTTCCCGCTCGACGTCGTCGCTCCCGCCCGCGGTTCGGCAGGGCGCCCCCTCGAGGCCGGGAGAGGCGCTCGGAGGCGCGTACAGGCCGTCAGAGCCGCTCCTCCTCCCGGGTGACTCCTCGACGCCACGCCGGGCCCTGGACGCCGCGGAGCCGTCCGCCCGCACCCGACAGCGGCCACCCTCCCGGACGACCGCCGCGCCTCGCTGCGTCCGCACGACCGGCGCGTCTCCTGCTCTCCGCTCCGGGAACGGCGGAGGGGCCCGGTCCGAAGACCGAGCCCCTCAGGGATGCGGCAGGAGCCGCGTCACCGCGTCGTCAGTTCAGCGAACCCTCGACGGTCTCCTCGAAGGAGGTGGTGTTGCCCGTGCCGTACTTGTAGATCGAGACCGAGGCCTCGCTGGTGTCGCCGTTCTCGTCGAACGAGATCGGGCCGGAGAGGCCGTCGTAGTCGACGTCCTCGCCGTCGGCGATGAAATTCGCGCAGTCGGCGAAGGTCGTGCACTTGGTGCCGCCCTCCGAGACCGACATGAGGTTGTCGCGGATGGTCGCACCGTCCGTCGCCTTGCCCTGGAGCGCGGCGAGAGCGGTCAGGACCGTGGCGTCGTACGACTCCGGCGCGTAGCTGAACACGGTCAGCGCGTCGTTGCCCTGCGACTCGACGAGCGACTGCAGCTTGCCCTGGAAGTCCTCGGACGCCTGGACGCCCGGGTTGGTGAACTGGGCGCCGGCGATGTCGACGTTGGTGTCGGACTCGCCGATGACGCCGTAGTTGCCGTCCGTGCCGTAGAGCTTCGAGAAGTCGAAGCCCTTGGCCGAGAGCTGCTCCGCGATGGTCTTGATCTCGTCGAACGAGATGACGACCAGCGCGTCGGGGTTCGGGGCGAGGACCGAGGTCAGCGCCGAGTTGAAGTCGGTCGAGGCCGGCTCGAAGATCTCCTCGGCCGCGACGGATGCTCCGCCCGCCTCGAGGGTCTCCTTGATGTTCTTCTCGAGGCCGGTGCCGTACGCGTCGTTCATGTACAGGATCGAGACGTTGGTCTTGCCGTCGCCGAGGATCTTGTTGCCGAGGATTCGGCCCTGGAGCACGTCCGAGGGAGCGGTGCGCCAGTAGTAGCCGTCGTCGTCGTAGGTCGTGAAGTCCGGCGAGGTGTTGGCCGGCGAGATCTGGACGACGCCCGCCTGGGTCACCTGGTCGATGAAGGTCTTCGAGACGCCCGAGGACGCCGCGCCGATGATGGCGGAGACGTTGTCGGCGATGAGGGACGTGGCCGACTGCGTCGCGATGTCGGTCGTGGTGTCGCCCGAGTCCTTCTGCTCCACGTCGATCGTGATGCCGGCCTTGGCGTCGTTGATGTCGACGACCGCCTGGTCGACGCCCGCGATCTCGGGCGGGCCGAGGACGGCGAGGGTGCCGGTCTGCGGGAGGATCGTGCCGATCTTGAGGGACAGGTCGCCCGAGCCGCTGTCGCCGCTCGATCCGCTGTCGCCGCCGCCGGCGCAGCCGGCGAGGACGAGAGCGCTGGCGCCCAGAATGGCGACGCCGCCGAGGGTTGCCCGGAGGGACCGCGCGCGGGCCGAGCCGGCCTTCGCGTAAACGCCCATGTTGCTCCTTGAGAGGTGTGTGTCAGTGGGAGCGGCGCCGGTGGCAACCGCTCGGCCAACCTAACCTTCGAAGCAGCCGTGAACAATACAGGGGTGTTACCAATACGTTTCGCGACCGGATCGTTACCATTCCGCTGTCGCGCCGCGCCAGGACGACGCGTTCCGCAGATCAGACGGAGGATCGGCGCCGTCTGCGCTCCGCGGCGACGAGGTCGCCTGAGAAGATCGCCAGGGCGGCCCACACCAGCGCGAAGCCGATCCAGCGCTCGAGCGGCATCTCCTCGTGCAGGACGAAGGCCCCGACGAGGAACTGCAGGAACGGCGTCAGGTACTGCACGAAGCCGACGATCGACAGCGGGAGGCGCCGGGCGGCGCCCGCGAACAGGAGCAGCGGGACGGCCGTGACGATCCCGGCCGAGGCGAGGATGAGGGCGTGCCCCGTCCCCTCCGTCGTCAGGGTCAGCCCCACCGTGGAGCCGACGACCGCCAGCTGCACCACGGCGAGCGGCGTCAGCCAGAGCGTCTCGAGCGTCAGCCCGCCGACCGCGTCCACCGTGCCGCCGACGCGGCTCTTCACCAGGCCGTAGAGGCCGAACGAGAAGGCGAGGGCGAGCGAGATCCACGGGAAGGATCCGTAGCCCACCGCGATGACCAGCACCGCGACCGCGCTGACGCCCATCGCGGCCCACTGCAGGGGCCGGAGGCGCTCGCGCAGCACCAGGACGCCCAGCAGCACCGTGACCAGCGGGTTCATGAAGTAGCCCAGGGCCGCCTCGATGACGTGGCCCGTGGTCGTGGCGATCACGTAGACCTGCCAGTTGACGTAGATGAGCACGCCCGCGATCGCCATCACGCCGAGCAGGCGGGGGCGGCGCAGCAGCGCGCCGAAGGAGCGCCAGCCGCGGAGGACCGTGAGCAGGATCACGCAGAAGACGAGCGAGAAGAGCACCCGGAACGCGACGATCTCGAACGGCGAGGCCGGCGCCATCGCGATGAAGTAGAGGGGCATCGCACCCCAGAGCAGGTAGGCCGAGAACGCGAACAGCAGCCCCGTGCCGGACATCCCGCCCGGGCGTCCCGCCGCTCCGAGCGCCTCCACTCCTTCGCCGACGGGCACGTCCGAAGGGGACGGCGAGACGGCCTCGGCAGGGGTGCGGGAGCTGGTCACTCCCCCGATGCTACGCAGGCGCGGGGTGGGAGGACGGCCCCGCAGCGGGCGGATCAGGCCACTGGTCGCGAGGAGGACCGGGAACGACGGAAGGGCCCGCCGACCGAGGTCGACGGGCCCTTCCGAGGGATGCTGCCTAGCGGACGACGACCGCGAGGACGTCGCGAGCGGAGAGGACCAGCAGGTCCTCGCCACCGAACTTGACCTCGGTTCCGCCGTACTTGGAGTAGATCACCTTGTCGCCGACGGCGACGTCGAGCGGCACGCGGTTGCCGTTGTCGTCGATGCGACCGGGTCCGACGGCGACGACCTCGCCCTCCTGCGGCTTCTCCTTGGCGGTATCGGGGATGACGAGACCGGAAGCGGTCACCTGCTCCGCCTCGACCTGCTTGATGACGATGCGATCTTCGAGCGGCTTGATGGACACCGACACGGTTGACCTCTTTCTTGACGACGATGTGGGCGGAACGCGGTTCTGGCACACACGCTCCGAGAGTGCTAGATCCATCGTAGGGGCTCCGCTGGCACTCGTGCAATCAGAGTGCCAAGCGGGGCGGCGGACCCGCCGGGAGGCCGTGGCCTACCATGGCCGGATGCGACGCGACGAGCTGGTCGAGCTCCTCTCCCCCGAGGGCCTCCGGCTCCTCGACTCCCTCGACGGCTACCGGTCCGACGACCTGGTGCGGGCCGTGGCACGCCTCCGGGCCGCCGGCCACTCCCCCGTCCTCGTCGCCGCGGTGCTCACCCAGGCGAGGCTCCGGCAGAAGGCGGAGGCGAAGTTCGGCGAGTTCGCCCGCTCGATGCTCTTCACGGACGCGGGACTCGAGCAGGCGACGCGGCTGCGCGTCGCCGCCCTGCACGCCGGCCGGTTCGCTGCGGCGGGAGCGGCGCGCGTCGCCGACCTCGGCAGCGGGATCGGCGGCGACGCCCTCGCGATGGCCGCGATCGACCTGGCGGTCACCGCCGTCGAGGCCGACGAGGTCACCGCGACCCTGGCCAGCTTCAACCTCGCCCCGTTCCCCGCGGCGAGCGCCGTGCACTCGACGGGCGAGGGCTTCGACCTCGACGGCTTCGACGCCGTCTACCTGGACCCGGCACGCCGCACGGCCGGCCACCGCGAGACCCGCCGGCTCGACGATCCGGACGACTACTCCCCCTCCCTCGACTTCGCGTTCGGCCTGGCCGAGCACCGTCCCGTGGGCGTGAAGGTGGGTCCCGGCTTCGACCGCGAGCGCCTGCCGCGGGACGCCGAGGCGCAGTGGGTCTCGGTCGACGGGGAGCTGGTCGAGACCGGGATCTGGTTCGGTTCTCTGGCGCGCCCGGGCGTGCGCCGCTCCGCTCTGCTGCTCGGCGCGGCCGGCTCCTCCGAGCTCACCGCGGCGGGCGACAGCGAGGACGAGGAGGTCGGCCCCCTCGGCGCGTTCGTGCACGAGCCGGACGGTTCCGCGATCCGCGCGCGCCTCCTGGGCGAGCTCGCGCGCTCCAGCGACTCGCGGATGCTCTCGCCCGGCATCGCCTACCTGACCGGCGACCATGCGGCCGCCTCGCCCTTCCTCCGCAGCTTCCGAGTCCTCGCCGAGCTGCCGCTGGACGAGCGCACGCTGGCGAAAGAGCTGCGCACCCGCGGCATCGGCGTGCTCGAGATCAAGAAGCGCGGGGTGGACGTCGACCCCGCCCGCTTCCGCAAGCGGCTGGGCCTCTCCGGCACCGGCAGCGCGGTGCTGATCCTGACGCGGATCGCCGGGCGCCACCGCGCGCTGCTCGCGGAGCGCGTCGAGCGGCCCGCGCCGGCTCAGTAGCCGGAGGTGCCGGCGGCGAGGGCGACCACGACGAAGACGAGGAAGACCGCCAGGTAGATCAGCGAGACGGCGATGCCGGCGAACCCGGTGATGATCGCGGTCAGCGCGAAGCCGCGCGCGGCCGGCTCGCGCCGGCGTCCGAGGAAGCCGAGCACGACGGCCGGAGCCGACAGCAGGAAGCCGAAACCGGCGGCGAAGAGCGTGATGACCAGGCCGACGATGCCGAGGATCATCCCGACGAGGCTCAGCGTGCGGGGGACGACGGGCGCCGGAGCGGCCGCGTAGGCGGCGGGGTGGCCGGGCGCGGAGGAGTAGGCGGGCGCCGAGGGGTACGCGGGCGGCGGCGGCGACCCGTAGGCCGGCGGTGCGGAGTCGGTGAGCGGCACCGACGGCTGCGACGCGGCCGCCCGCGTACCCCTCGGCGCCCGCCTACTCC
>NZ_PSVK01000027.1:0-32983 GCF_002931115.1 Rathayibacter sp. AY1E6
GAACGCGACGATGCCGACGACGAGTGCGGCGATGGCGCGACCGGCCCGGCCGGCCTCGCCATCGCCGCACTCGTCGTCGGCATCGTCGCGTTCCTCGTCGGCCTCGTCCCGGTCTTCGGGGCACTCGTCGGGATCGCCGCCGTCGTCCTGGGCGTCCTCGCCCTGCGCCGCGGCCAGTCCAAGGCGATGTCGATCACCGGCGTCGTCCTCGGCGGTCTCGCCGTGCTCGCCTCGCTTCTGAAGACGACCGGCTTCGGAGCTGTCCATACTCACCACTAGCAACCACTGCGGTGATCCCTGGCGACACGGACGGGCTGCACCGGGCCGGTGCGTGCGCCGAGGAGGCGTCACTGCTGATCCTGCGATCTACGATCTGAAGATGGCTGGACCAGTGCGACGCCCTCACGTGTTAACCAAGGCGTACCTCGGCGCCTGGGCAGATGACCGAGGGACGCTCGATGTCCTGCGACATGCAGCGACGACATGTCATCCCCTGAGCATCAACAACGCGACGGTCGTCGGAGGCGCCGACGATCCCCTCGTGCTCACTCACGACCTCGAGGGGGAGTACGCGTCGATCGAAAATCGAGGTGTGCCGGCGATCCTCAAGCTCCGGCGTGGGAGCGAGCTGGCTTCTAGCGAGTCGACGGCGGTGATCGTTTTTCTGGACATGCATCTGGATCGCGGCAGGTACGCAGACCAAGCCGGGACTTTCATCCCCGCCACGCTACTGAAGACTGACGCATCGATCGAAAACGTCGATTTCAGCGTTGCGGACAGACTCCGACTGTCTCAATCCTTGCCTGAAATACTTCGGCTGGCCCCTCTTTGTCTCGAACAGTGGGACGAAGCTCGCCGCGAACGATGCGAGGAATGCCACGACTTGCGCGATCTGTTCTAGCTCCCCGATTCATCCAACTGGTGGATGTCCTGCAGATGACAGGCTATCCGCGACCGCGACGCGAACACGGCCAGCTCGGCATTGGAAACCCACATGAGCAAAGCCAGTGCTCGCCTGATCGCGACCCTCGGCGACGAGACCGATCAGACGAGCTGAACTCTCTCGCGTGAACACGACCTCACTTCCTGTTCTTGCGCTTCGGCTGAGGACGCTGCCCGCGCCTGACCGGCGGAGGAGCGCTCGCGAACTTTGCGATCGGGAGCAGCCTCTTCACCTCTTCATCCATCTGCGGATCGGGAGTGGGCAGCGTTCCGTCGTACATTACGTCGACGAGGCCACGGGTGACTTCGTCATAGAGGAGGACTGCGCCGCGCCGCAGCTCTAGCCGGTACTTCTTTGCCTTCAAATACTGCTGAAAATCGTTTGTGGTCGCCGCGAGATTAGCGTCCTCAGGCAAGGTCGCCCAGACCAGGAGCCAGGCATCCTCCGGCGTGGTCCCGAACGGCGCGGTCCACGAGCGCGGCTTTCCCGTCGACTCATCGATCAGCTTCTTTGGGAGCCGTGTCCAATCGCTCTGTGTCTTCGTCGATCCCGAGATCAGCGTCGCTCCGAGGCTCAACCATCCGACGCCGCCGCGCCGCTGGAGCTCGTCCGCGAGGGCGTTCATCGGGCTTCCGAGTCTCCGCGGCTTCGGAGCACGCGGCTTCATGGGGTCGATCTGCGCCTCGTGCCATGCATCGAGCGGGTCGGTGAGACTCGTGATGATGAGCGTCTGCTGCCGCGCGCGACGCCGTACGTCTGCTGTTCGTGCTTCACGGACCCGCAGATGGGGTAGCTGCTTTAGCGTCGGGTCGGGTTCGACGTAGAGCCCCTTCTGAAAGAAGTAGAGCAGGAGATCGAGTTCGTCGGCAGCGAGGTACAGGCGAGAGGCCTCTGGGTCACGGCGCCGGCGAAGGTAGAGCAGGAACTCTGCGGGCCGGTCGATGACGTCCGCGATCACCTGAAGATCGTGAATCGACACGACCCACGGGGTCATCGTTGCGTCGAGCAGTCCCGCGTCGATCAGATCGTGCGTCGCGATCCCGACACCCGACAAGTCCTCCAAGCTCAGTGCGACGGTGTGGATTTCCCTGATGTGCGAAAGGTCCAGCCACCCGCCCTGGTGCAGTCGGAGGCCGCCGTCTTCCGCGATCCGCGTCTGCGTCCGGGTCGCCTGCTCCGCCGCCTTCGTGATGATGCCGACCAGACTGCGCCGAAGTAGGCGTGTCTCCCCCGCCCGTGCTGCCGGCGTCAGAGCGACGGCTTTTGCCTCGACAACGATCGCCACATCGTCGACGACGATCAGCAGATCGCCCTCGACCCTCTTCGTGTACCCGGCAGGCGGGCCGCTGCGCTCCTGAGCGTTGACCGGCACGAAGTAGTCGAAGCCGAAGTAGGTGGTGCCCCCAGGGAGCATCTTCTCCAGGGCCGCCCTCCCGGTCTCCTCGAGCACGTCACCGCGGCGATTCTGGTAGACCTCCCAAGCCGCTGGCGAAGACTTGAGGAGCTGCTCGAAGTTCTCCCGGATCGCCGGCTGGAGCAGCGCGTCGTGCACGATGAGGAACGTGCCGCGGTCGGTGCGGATCACCGGACTCGTCCTGAGCGGGTTGTCCCCGCCGACGAAGCCCTCCAGCACGTCTCGGGCACTCACGCCATGCACGGAGACGGCGAACTGCTTGAGCACGGCCTCGGCGACCGACTCCTCAACTTCGGCCCGAGCGGCGATCGCCTCCGGCGCGAAAGCCACCCGATCGGCGGTCGGTTGCCAGGCGTCGTTGTGCGCGATTCTCGCGCGACGGACGACATCGGCCTCGGGATCCCTGGTCCCGGAAGCCGCACCTTCTCGCAACACCATCTCCCGAGCCCGCACCCGCTCGTTGAAGGCAGCGACCTGAAGATCGTGCAGAGCGGTCAGGACGTTCAGAGCATCGTTGGCGTCGAACCCCGCAAGGGACATGATCTCCGAGCGAGTCGGCTCATCGCTGAACAGGAGATCGTGAGTGGTCTTGACCATGTCGGGGTAGGACGTGTTCCGCACCCAGACCTCCCGCATCCGCGACGACATTGCGATAGTGGCGAATGGATCGCCCGGGCTCGCCTCCGCGTGCAGGATCTGCAGTGCCTGCACTGAGTAGATGAGTCCCTCCGCCTGCTCCGCCCACTCGTGAGCCGCTTCGTAAAGTGAGTTCGGGCGCTCGTCCGCGGCTGAGCCGTCCGTCGTCGTGGACGATGACACCAGCGCGAGTAAGGCGAGCAGCTCCGCTTTCGCCGGTCCCCCCTCGGTCTCCGGCTTGACCCGCCCGGCCAGCGACCACGGAAGGCACGCGAGCCGCGCGAGCTCCGTCACCCGCTCAGGACGATGCTTCTTCAGCGCTTCCGTCAAGACCTGCAGCTGAGCTGCTATCTGCTGCTCCGCAGAGTCCACCGGCGAGGGCTGCGCACGTAGATCCTCGAGCATCGCCATCATCAGGTCCGCGGAGCGCAGCACCTGATCGCCGTAGTCGTCGTCTCCGCTCAACCCTCGGGGAATCTGCGGCTGCTGGGGAGGCATGCGTCCGGCGCTCATGGCGCCATCCGACCACATCCCTCCGACATCGGACAGACAGACTTTCCGTCCGGAGACAGCAGAATCGCGCACTGGTTGACTGGTCGACCACTTTCCGTCATGACCCAAGGACGACGACGAACGCCAGCGAGCGATCGACGCCGGCCACGACCTCGACCGCGTCCTGCACGCCAACGACCTCGTCAACTCCGACTACACCTCTTCGTCGCCACCGGCGTCACCAACGGCGGCCTCGTGCGCGGCGTCCGCAAGGAGGGGCACCTCATCCACACCGAGTTCATCGTCCTGCGCTCCACCTCCGGCACCATCCGTCGAGTCTCGGCCGACCACCTCGCCGAACGCTGGCTCTAACCGACCCGACCGGTCACCCACTCCTACGATCGACTTGTGCCCTCGCGATCGTCATCCCCATCCGAAGACCTGCCGACCGTTTTCATCGGCTCGTCCTCGGAGGGAATCGAGATCGCCGACTACCTGCAGTCCGCTCTGCACAGTCGTGGATCGTGCGAAGCGATCACGTGGAGTCAGGGCGTCTTCGAGCTCTCCGACTTCACGATGGAGTCTCTTCTGAAGGCCGCCCACCGCGCCGACTTCGCTGTGCTCATCGCCACGGCCGGCGACACGGCAGATGTGCGTGGGAAGTCCCGAGTAGTCGCGCGCGACAACGTGATCTTCGAGCTGGGATTGTTCATCGGCGTACTCGGGCGGGAGCGCACCTACATCGTCGTCGACCGCGCCGACGACCTTCAGCTGCCCAGCGACCTCGCTGGCCTCCCCTACCGGCGCAATCAGCGGAACCCGCGGATCGCCGTCGCGGAGGCGGCCCTCCGGATCGCGGAGGCTGTCCGCAAGCATGGTCGCCGAGCGGCTCCTGTGTCGGCCGGTAGCAGGACGGCCGGAAGCGACAGCGAACTGCTGGAGCGGGAGATCGAGCGGATCTGCGTGTCCGCTCGAGCTCAGGGCTGGCGGGTGAGGACCAACACCGAGACGACTCTCCGTCTTCAGGACCGCCGTGGGAGAAAATTCACCCTGTCCCGGGCCACTTTCTGGCGTCGATGACGGTGCGGATCTTTGATCCGTCGAAGCTGTCGGAGATCGCGACGCGGCGACGTAGCCGCCGGACAAGGAGGATACCCTTCGTTTCCTCGTCGTCGTGTAAGCCGAACGCCTGATTCCAGGCCGTGAAGACTTTTTAAGCTAAGAAGTGAGAAGATGGATGCCATGGGTCTGATGGCGAGTGTATTTGGTGCTGGTTCCGATCAAGAAGCGGCTGCAGCGTTGGGGAGCTCCGACGGCTTCCCATGTGATGTCGGTCCGACCGAACTCTGGGAGCTTGAGGGGATTCTCACCTCGTCGCCAGCTTTGGGTCTTCCCTCCGCTCAATATCAACCAGTTGGAGCGACGGAAGGCTATGAATGTTTCGTCATCCCTATCGGCGCAGGTTTAGGCGCCTCCCTCGACGCTGCCGGCGAAGTGGGCAGAGCCTCCGCCGCGCAGCGGTGGCGTGAAAACTCTGTCGAACTGGAAAACTGGACACAGGAGCAGGTGCAGTTTTTGGTAGAGAGCCTTCACGCCACTCTTGCATCTATCGCCCTGTCCGGAGATGCTCCTTATCTGAGCGTGTGCATCTGAGTCGTCCGACGTAGGATGAGGAATTAAGACGCTAACGCCTGCTCCAGACCGCTTGGCCGCCGTCGTATACAACCAAATTGTCATCGTCCTGCATCCACATCTCTGAGCCCGGCTTGCCGCTAGAGCCGGACGTCCACAACGCTGTACCACTTGACGAGTAAATAACTGCGTTTCCGTCTCCCTGCATTACAAGGTAATTCCCACTTCCGGACGTGCGAGAAGACCACAGAGCGCCTGATGGCCCATAAACAACGAAGTTTCCGTCGCTTTGCATGACGGCGCGAAAGCCTCCGGCGCGACTCGTCAACTGGTGCTTTGGCCGGAGCGAATCATTCGGCGCCAGCGACGGATGCTCTCGCGGAGCAATGAATCCATTAGTTGATGAAGCCCACGCTGGCGAGTAATCGGTCCTGTAGAGGACCAAATTCCCGTCGTCTTGAAAGGAAAGTGTTGCCCCAGGCTCATTAGTATCTGTAAGCCAGACGGCCTGGTTGGTTGAAGAATATATTACCGCATTGCCATCTTTTTGCATTGCGAGACGGACGCCTGTGCCTTGCGTTCCAGAACTCCATATCGCATTCGAGCTTGAATTGTAGGCAACGAGATTGCCATCAGATTGAAATACCAGCTTGAATGCCAGGCTGGGAGAAGTAAGAGACTCTCCGCGGATCAATTCTTCGCCTGAGACCAGCGCATTATAGTAACGCGGCGCCGCCGCTGCACCGTTTGACAGAGTTGAAGGAATAACCACGGTCAGGCTAAATAGAATCACGACGATGGCAGTCCACCGAGCGGCCGATTGCTTTCGAGTCCTTGACATAAAGCATTCAATCACTTCGGATCCTCTCGCAGGTGGTCTAATAGTCATGTTGCACTCCCCCGTAAAGAGCCTAGCGTCATGCGAGATGGATTAGAAACGATGCAGAGGGTTTCCCTATCCCCAGCGATCCACGTTTCCTCAGTTGGATAGAGGTAGGTGAAGGAGAGGACCGAGTCGTTGTATGGAACTCCGATAAAGGACTCAAATGAAGACCCGCACGAATCATATGCTGTTGCTTGAATGATCTCCTCACCAGGGAAACTATCGCCTTCAGCCACGAGAGCTGCATAAACCTCGGCGTCATGCTCAAGTTCGCAATCTACAGAAAGCCGATCATTTGGCGCGTTTGGCGTCTGAATGTTCAAGCAGTCCCCAACAGCGAGAGAGAATAGGCCAGACGATTCGTCGAGTTGTGGCTCAACTCCTGGCTCATCCTGGAACTCAAAACCGTCAGTTTTGTCCGTCGCCGAAGGGGATGAATCGACACGACGGGGGTCATTAGTCTGCAAAGTACACGCCGCCAAGGCTGACGTGGCGAGGACTACGAGCGCGACCGTACCCCAGTTAGGGTGACACGCGCGATTTCGACCCAGAACAGTTCTCATGAGTCAGCACACTACAGACGGCATGCCACACCGCTGGGTCGCGAGGGTCGCACCTGCCGCCCTAGAGTGCGGTTCGAGGGCGCGACCGCCCGTCGCCTACGCGGGGCTCTCTGCGACACCACGCAGGAGTGACCTTGCGCGTTCAACCACCATCGCGTCTGAAGGCATACGCGGTAGCCACGGTACTCACGCTCCTGCTCACCTCAGCGCCGGCGGGAGGACCGGTCGTAGCCCTAGAGGTGCGCTCCCAGACTCCCGCCGCCACTTACATCGGTCCTAGCTCTCTCGGTGCCGAGCGACTCCCTGGAACAACGGTCGTCGATACGCCTGAATCGCCGACTTTCGCCCCCGTCGCGCCGACCGCCACCCCTCCGGGCCTTGAAGAGGCAAAGTCACTCCTCGACGCGCCCGACGTCAGCGACGTTTCCCTCGAAGAACCATCTGCCGTAGTGCCCGAGGCCACTCCGGTGGCTGAAGAAATTCCGGACTACGAAACTCCGGATCTGATTCCTCAGGTTGTCGAGCCAGCCGCAGCTTTCGACCACTCAGGCGACCGGACATACGTCGAAGCGCCTATTCGGAAGAACGGTAGCGCGGCAGTACCAGCGCAGCCTCTCCGCAAGACCGCCTCTGGAGCCGCAGAGGTAACCTCCTACGCTAGCGAGTCGTCCTTGAATGCCACGGCAACGGATAAAAAGACTGTCCCAATTAGGCCGACTGACGGTTCAACCAATACTGGCACTACTCCCGTTCTAGAAACGCGCTTTGATGGTGCGCCACCCGGAGCGAACTACGAGTATAACTTCGTGGTCTGTTCAGGCTACGACTATTGTAGCGCTGGTGGCGCCAATTCCGTCGCCTCGAGCGGGTGGATAAGTTCATCCTCTTGGCGCGTGCCATCAGGAGCCTTGAGCAGCAATTCGACCTACAACTGGTACGCCAGTGCGCGCGACAACCCGTATTTTGGAACAATCCTTGACGATCGGTCAGCGTTTGCAACAGGGGCTTCGCTAGCGCCAAAGAATGTCACACCACCAGCCCTCGGAATGCGTCTAGATGGCCCTTCGAACCAGGCGTCTCTTCCGAGCCTTACCCCCACGCTTGTCGGCACAGTCATCAACCCGCGTGGCACCATGAACTATAAGTTCTCCGTGCGAAATTGCGACGCAACGCAGTCGTGCTTTGACGGTCCTGTCGTTGCTGACTCCGGCTGGGTAGGAAGTCCCCGATGGCGCGTGCCGAAGGGAGCCCTGTACTGGGGTGCTGCGTACCAGTGGACAGTCTCGGTCCGCGATAACCCCTACGCCGGCACCTTCGGTCCGTTCCAAACTTTTGGAACGTCTGTGCCAGTACCAGCTCAAACGAATATTGGGCTCGGCCAACAAGCGTCCCTTCTCGATGGGGTCAGCCTTGCCGACTCTCACTACGAGCGCAGTGACTCCGACGCAGAAGTCGTCACCGCGGGTCCTCCACTGAAGATGGATCGCTTTTACTCAAGCTCCAATATTTCGGTCGGAGCCTTCGGCGTTGGCTGGTCGAGCGTGTTCGATATGAAGATCAAATCGACTGACTACGGGCAGATGGTGCGTCTGGCAGATGGTCGCGAAGTTGCATTTGGTCTTAACCCCGACAATTCGTATTCTCCAGCTCCCGGAAGCGCCGGAATGAAACTGGAGAAATGCGCCAGTTGCTCCAACTTCACTTTTACGGACATTGCTGGAACTGCAAGTGAACTGTCCTCCACCGGTATTCAGAAAATCACCAACGTCGACGGGCGGTCAATCACTTTTACCCGTACATCTGCAGGAGCCATCGTCGGCCTGACCGATAGCCTTAGCGGTCGGACCATTGGCGTTGCTTGGAACGGGGGCCGAATTAGTAAGGTTATCACTCGGACGTCTGCAGTATCGAGCACTGGTAGCCTCGGGGCGGACTCGAACGTCTATTGGACTTACCAGTATTCATCCAACGCCCTCACGAAAGCCTGCAGAGTCTCCTCGTCTCCCGTCGAAACCTCCTGTCGCACATATTCGTACACGAGTGGCTCACCCTCTCAGCTCCTCTCGCGCGTCGTATCAGGTTCGGGCGCGGTGGAGGCAAGCGTCGCTTATATGGCGGGCACCAGCCAGGTGACGTCGGTCAACACGGGTGGCGGCGACACGTCGTTCCGCCGCGCCTGGCCGGATACGAAAGTATTAGTCACCTCACCCGCAGGCGTTACTTCGATCTACGACCTGGACGAAGCCGGGAGAACCACGCGCCTCCTTGATGAGAACAATGGAAGTCATCGCTGGATTTACGATGAACAAGGTCAGCTAGCTGAATACATTAATGCTGCAGGAGCCAAACTTAAACTGTCCTATGAGAAAAAGGTTGTTGGCTCGCGAAATATCTCAACGGGTAGGCTAAGCAGCCGCACTTGGGGCGACAATTCCGGGACCCGTTGGGAGTACTATACCTACGACTCCACGAACGGCAGACTGAGCTCGATCGGTCCCCGATATGGAGAGAAGAAGCAGAAGTTCTCATACGATCAGAACTCGCGTATTGTCAGCTCAAGCATGGTCTTATCGGACACGGAAGCGGCGACCACAACGTATTCCTACGCGACCGGGTCGGAGCTCGCCTTTGGGAGCTCGACCGCGACTGTACCCAAGGGCGTTTTGCTTACAACCACTGATCCCGTGGGAGCCAAAACCACGTACTCCTACGATGGAAATGGGCAAGTACGGGAAGTTACCAACCCGGTCGGCCTAAGAACCCGCTATCAGTACGATTCTCTCGGGCGAATATCGTCAACTGAAGTTTATGCTAATGACCTACCCACGAGCGCATTGACGACCTACTCATATGCGCCCAATGGCAGCATTGCGTCAGTGGAGAACCCCACCGTAAAGGATTCGATAACGTCGGCCGAGCGCAAATTGACTCAGAAATATACATTCGATTTAGGCGGGAATGTTACAAGCCGCACGGAGACCGATCTTGTCAGCGGCAAGTCTCGATCGACCGCATATGTCTACGATAGTCTAGGGCGCTCTAAAGCAATTAAGAGCGGCGCTGGAGTTCAACTTGGCGCTTTCGAATATGACTCTTTTGGCAATGTTACGAAAAAGACGGACGCGGCGGGCACCTCGACACTCATCGAGTACTCGAAAAGTAATCTTCCTCTGAAAGTCAGTCTCGTAAATTATAAGGATCAAGCAAAGCCTACGGTTGCGGCGACAGCAATCGTTATGGAGGAGCGCACATTCGATTCGTCCGGCCGGGTAAAGGAGTTCAAGGACGCCAACGGACAACGTTATTCCTTTGAATACAACTACGACGGCAACGTCATCAAAACTGTCGCTCTGCAGGTCGCAGGAGACGGTGGTAGATTAATCGACCAAACAATCGAGGAAGTCGGCTACCTCGAAGGCAATGTCACCAACATTAGAAGGGACGGTGGCCTGCAAAAAATATTCACCACTTACGACGCTCTCGACCGACCTCAAGCTTCGTCGATCACCGTCAAAAATGCAGATGGCTCAGAAACAACGCGCCGAACCGATTTCACTTACAATCTTCGCGGACAAATCACTTCTGAAACAGTGATGGCTGCGAACGCAGCCCTGCGCTCGACTTCCTACACCTATGACGCGGCAGGCCAGGTCACCTCTGAATCGATGAACGGCGCTAGCGCCGGTGACCCAAAGTCGACCACCACATTCCGCCGTAGCCAGCGCGGCCTCATCACTGCCGCCATTGACCCGAGGTGGGTTTCGGGGAGCGAGGCAGTCTGGTCAACTAGCTACGTTTACGATGAGATGGGTCAACTTAAGACAGCCTCTGCACCGCCGGCAGCGGATGGTAGTCGAGCAACAACCTCCTTCAGCTATGACGAATTCGGGCGACAGGCCGGGCTGAAGGACGCTCTCGGGGGGATGACTCGACTCGAACGAGATCTCTTCGATCGTGTGACCGAAATTGAAGCACCCTCCGCTAACGTTGGCGCCACTGCGGAAACCGCAGTTACGCGAATGGCTTATGACGTGCTTGGCCGGGTCGTTACCGAAGTTGCGCCCAGCGGCCGTACAACGACTTATGGATATGACTCGCTGAATCGGCGCACGTTAGTGTCGTTGCCTTCGTTGTCGCCAGCGGGATCTGACCGACGATGGCTTACTCAATACGATCGAATCGGCAACGTGACTGAAACCACGGATCCGACGGGTGCGCGGGTTACATACGCCTACGATTCGAAGAACCGCCCGACAACCGCTACGCAGATTCTGCGTCAATCCGGTTCCGGCGAACAGCTCACCACGTCATACAAGTACGACGCACTGGGGCTTCGAACCACGACGACGGACCCGCAGGGCGGCCAGGCCGTCGTGGAAAAGAACGGATTTGGGGAGATTGTCCGGTCTGTCGACGCGGATTCTGTCTCGCTCGACTTCGATTTCGATCCGGCGGGCAACGTGCAGCGTGTGGAGGATAGTTCCGGAGCATACACCAACTATGCTTATGATCCCCGGAACAACGTCATCGGCCTAACAGTAGGAAAGAGCGGCGAGACGGCAAAGCGATCCTGGGCTTGGTCGTATGATTTAAGTGACAACCAAATCTCGCAGACTGATGCGCGGGGTTACCAGAAAAAGTTTGAATTCGATAAGGTCAACAACTTCCGGTCAATGACCCATGAAGATGGATCTGTGTCGAAGATTACTTACGACCTTCTTGGCAGACCGGTTACTTTCACGGATCCCGCCGGGGCGACCAGCGTATCTTCGTACAGCCCAGCAGGCACCCTTGTTTCCCTCACGGAACCGTCGACTGCTGCTTATCCTGCAACCTCTGATAGATCTACCACCTGGACGTACAACGGCTCCGGGTTGCCTGTCAAGGAAACGTCGCCGGGCGGTGTCCAGAGGTTGCTCGAGTACGACGTTGATAATAATCTCAAAGCCGAGACCGGCACGATTGGGCAAACTACATCGACCCGATCCTTCTCTTACGACGTAGTCGGTCGACTGAATGGTTTTAGCCACCCGAACGGAACCCAGAGCTTGACCTGGGACGACCTAGGTCGAGTAACGGCGTCGAACGGCCCTGCAGGCAATGTGACCAGAACCTTCGACCGAGCAGGGAACGTTTCAAAGCAAACAGACGCGACAGGAACGACAACCTACGCTTATTCCGCGGGGGGCCGTCCTACCACTGTCACTTCGTCCACTTCCGCCAATCCGGTGACGATCACCTACGACGCGGCTGGTCGTCAACAAACCGAGTCATGGGGCCAGGCAACAAAGCGAGACTTTGAATACAATTCGTTCGGAGAATTGAGCCTGGATCAACTAGAGAACGCGAGCGGCGCTATCCAAGCCTCCTTCGCCTACGAATACGATCAATCAGGCAATAGAACCAAAAAGTCGGTGGGTCCGACAACCGTCGCCGGCTCTGGCGATCAGACGTACTCGTACGACGCTCGAAACCGTCTAACGGGCTGGTCTGACAGCGCTGGTGTGAATCACGCCATCTCCTGGAACTTCGACAATGACGCCACGAACATCGATGGCACTGCCCGAACATTCGACGCCAGGAACCGGTTGCTTCGAGACGGAGCCACCAGTTATACATACTCGGCGGATGGCCGAACAACAGGGCAAAGCACTCCGTCGTCGACGTTCACCTATGACGGTTTCGGCCAACTCGTCAACGACGGTAAAAGTACTTACTCTTACGACGCACTCGGCCGGATGAGCAGCGCCGCTGGAAGTAGTGTCTCCTACGCAGCGACTGACCGCGACCCACTGAAGATTGGCTCCACGAGCATTGTTGGCGGGGAGACGGCTCCGATACTCATCAATGGAAAGTATTCCGTATCTGATCCGCACGGAGATCGAGTACTTGATCTCGCATCAAACGGCGATCTTGCAAGCCGTAGCTATTCCCCCTTTGGGGCAATCCTCGAAACGAGAGGCGGTGTCGACACGACCGTCGCCTTCCAGGGGGATTACATGAGCTCGAGCGGCTTAATCAATATGGATGCGCGCTGGTTTAATAGCGCAAGCGAAACGTTCTTGTCGCGCGATTCCACCAGTCTCACCGCGGATGAACAAAATCGCTACGGCTACGGACTTGCCAATCCCGTAAATATGGTCGATGAAAGTGGAAACTGCGCAACTCCCATAACTGCACCTGCGTGTGCGCTCGGTGGCGTGGGCTCTCTTGCAGGGCCAGTGTCGGGCGCCATGGGGGCTCTCCTTGGTCTGGGGCTCGGCGTAACCTCCGTGCTGCTGTACAACCAGGGGTTGGAGTCAATGGGCGGGCAGTCGACGAGAACAAATTCCACCACCTTGGAGCTTTCAGGCGGTGGAGTATTCTCGACGCCTTATAGCGCGACCGACTGGGTTCCTCACATCGACGTCCAGATTGGGGCCTTCGGCGGCTACGCCGGGGCAGGCAGCTACGGATACGCCGGCACAAACGTTTACTCCGACATCTCGACCAGCATGGGCAACCTGGACGCCTCCATGACCCGGTTGTCCAATTCCATGACTCATCTGTCGGCCACCATGACACAGCTGAACGCGTCGATGGTCGCCCTTAGTAGTTCTCTCGCTGGTCTCGATGTTGCTTTGGGTAACCTGTCATCGAGCCTTGCGAATCTGGAGCAGACGCTCGCCAGAATTCCCGGGGCATCCAATAGTTGGTACACCGCACCTCCTCAGGAGTTTGTTCGGACAGACGTAGCACCGATAGGTGTAGCAGTCGGAGGGCCGCAGGCTGCCTGTGCTGCCGGCGGAAGCCGAGCTGGTTGCACGGCTGCAGTTGGCACCGCTGGCGGATCCTGCGTCGCTGCCGGCACTCCTCTTACCAAAGCGTGCGGGCCGTTAGCAGCGAGTGCTGCTTCCGCCTACTCGTCGGAGAGGGTGGAGTCAGTTGCCGTTACTGACGCTGCTACCGCAACAAAGAAGAATGCAGATTGCAACGGTGATCGAGTTGTAACAACTCGGGGGTGTGAACCCCTCATCGATATTCTGCAGAGAAATGTCACACAAGCTAGGGCTGAGATGGCCACAGACCCGGCTCTGCGCGACCGCTGGCTGACAGATAATGAACGATCCGCCGAAGCGACGAGGCCTTGGCTTGGACCCGTTAATAATGGTAAAGCAATAGAAAGATATGTTGCTTCCAAGAAGGAGGTCATGCTTTATTTTGAATATATTGGCGGCGCGCACATGCCAGATTTTGTAGCTTATAAGAATATTAAGGGTTACGAAGTTACAACCGATAATGAGAAGACTGTAGCAAGACATCTAAAGCGGTGGTACGTGGGACCGGATAGAATCGCGACGTACAGACAGTGGAGGTATGGCAGTTGATCAAATCGTTAGAAATTGACCGGTTCGTGGCGGAGGCCGGATCCGTGACCGAAAACGTCAGTGTCGACGGTTTGCGGCTTTCCGGGTGCTCAACAGAGCTGACGGAGGATATTGCGCGAAGGCCCTTACTGCGGAACCTACGTCTTAAGAACGTGGTGGGCAAGAGTAGTAGTTTGTCAGGGGCGGTACTACAAAACGTCACTGTCGAAAATTTGCGCGCAGACATTTTTTCGGGATTTATAAATGGGTGCGAATTTGATCAAGTAATTTTGAAGGGGAAGTTCTCACCGCTCGTTATCCAAAAGGGTGTCTCTGCGCCGACCGCTTCCCCCCTCGCGCAGAAGTTTGCTCAGGCGCTA
The DNA here is from genome assembly GCF_002931115.1 of Rathayibacter sp. AY1E6. NCBI lineage: Bacteria > Bacillati > Actinomycetota > Actinomycetes > Micrococcales > Microbacteriaceae > Rathayibacter > Rathayibacter sp. AY1E6. The sequence continues at coordinate 14,290 of NZ_PSVK01000027.1, forward strand.
AGGGTCGAGCCAGATGACTCGAGTTGGTCGTTAGATATTTCGGAAGCAATTGGGGACATAGCCCTTCGTGGGTATGCGCCCCGACGCATTAGGCGAAATCCAACTCATCAGGCTGTGATGACAAGGGCGCAAGCTGAGGCGGGGCGATGGAGAAAGATCGACCTTTCAAATACGACGTTTGTCGTTCAAATTGAGGAGTTGCTAGCCTGCGATTGGTACGAAGGTGTCGTTCTGGTTGCAAATCCTGCAGGGGCGAGATTCCGCTCTCAAGTCGACGGAATCAATCGGTTACGCGATGCGGGTGCCGCGCTCGAAGATTAGTAGATAGTGACGGTCGAGCGTGAGGCTCTATAGCGGTGTTCTGCTTGGCGGTGTAGCGTGCGATACATGAGCTCGAGGGGGTTAGGCCGGAGCGTCGCGTGGTGGTACCCGAATGGGCCCAGCATGTTCCGCGAGGGGGCCGATCGCGACAGCCCTGGACTTTCGTCAGCGGACGCGCGTCGTGAAGGGCCCCGAACCTGACGACTGCTGGATCTGGACGGGAGCGACCGGCGACGACGGCTACCGCCGCTTGTGGACGCGCACCGTCGACGGCGAGCAGCAGGTCCTCCGGCCTCAGCGGTACGCATTCGAGAAGATTGCCGGCCGCGCCTTCGAGCGGGACGTGATGAGTCCTGGTGCGTCGTGCCGCTGTGCGTGCACGCGGACGAGGCGATATAGCATCTGCGCGAGGGTGATGGGCGCGCAAATAAGATCGACTGCACCCAGCATGGCCGCTACGGAGGCCCCTCGACGACGCTCGCAGCCCACCGGCGCCGGCCGACTCGAGCGCGCTGCGCGAGCGCGGGCGCTACGGGCCCTCGTGCTCGAGCTTGCGGAAGGTCCTCGTCGGCATCGACGAGGACCTTCCTGTGCTCTTCTAAGCCCGGTCGCGTGCCGGAAGCACCGCACCGGATGCGGCTGTTCCATCTCCCGAATACATCGGGGTGGTAGGAATCGTCAGAGCCGTCTTGATCCACCGCAGCGCGACTTGAGCGGCGCCGAGCGCGAGCACGAGACCCACGGTCGACCATCCGGCTGCTAATCCCGCGCCAATGACCAGTTCGGAGTCAACAGCGACCCCGCCGAACGCGTCGCGGCTGTTCGCCCACACCGCCGCGCCGACGGTCCCGAACGCGCTCCCGACGGGATAGACCACAAACAGCAGGGCTACTGCTCGGAGGAGGAGCGCCCGCATTCCCCAGATGCCCTTCACGCCGTGACCTCCATCTCGCCAGCCGAGTCGTGCTCACGCTCGTGAGCGTCGGAGGCGTCGTCATTGGCGTCCTCCGTGGGGCTTGGGGCCGTGGCTGTCGCTTCGGTGAGGGCTCGTATCGCCGCGCGTACATTCGCCGAGGTGATCCCTAATCGTTCCGCGGTCTCGGCCGGGGAGACGTATGCGCCCATCCCCGCGATCGCCCTCGCCTCGTCGAGGCGAGCGGCCGTCGCCTGCTCCTCCGATGCCGCGGGCAGCTTCCGGATCTCCTCTTCGAGCTCCGTGAGGATCGCGTCCTCACGATCGGTGGCCGCGAAGTAGTCGGTCGCGAGGTTCTCGAGCTTCTCCTCGCGCTCCCGGTACACGGCTGCGCGGTCCCGCGCCCTCTTCCGCGCGTCGATCTGCGCAGCGGTCTTCGTTCGTCCAGCACCCATCAGGCCGGTTCCTTCCACACCAAACACCTAACGCTCACACCCAGACGTGCGCGTGGAAACCCTGACCTGCCCAGCACGGTAGCAGCACTCCAACAGCTCGGCCGGGACTGCCCGTGAACGTCGCGCGCGTGAGAGCCTGGCCGCGTGCAACCAGTGATGACAACGCTCCACCGAGCTCTCGGCCGCGAGCCTTCCCCTCTCACTCGCGACCTGATCGACGAAGCGATCGAGGTGAACCTGGCCGAGTCGGACAATCTGGACTGGAAGAAGAGTGCCCCCGCCGCCGCCGGCGGCGACAACGCCGCCCGTGAATTCGCGAAGGACATCGCCGCGATGGCCAACGCGTCCGGAGGCATCATCGTCATGGGCGTTGAAGAGGAACGTGGCAGAGGTACCGCGAAGGCCATCAACGACATCGACATCTCGGAGCCCGAGCTGCAACGGCTGCGCCAGTGGGCCGGTGCCCACCTGAAGCCGGTCGTCGCCCCGCTGGATGTCACCCCGATCCCGTCCGCTGACAATGCGGCCGTCGGGCAGATCGCGATCACGATTCCCGCGAGCACCAACGCGCCGCACTTCGTCAGCTCGAGTGACAACACGCTGAGGGCCCCTGTCCGGTACGGAACCGAGACCCGATGGCTCGCTGAGCCGGAACTCGCTCACGCGTACTCCAAGCGATTCCAGACCGCCGCGTCCCTCAGCGCGCAGCTGGAGGAGGGTGTCGCGCAGGCGATGCACGGCCTCGACCGGACGAAGAAGACCTGGCTGGTGGGAGTCGCCCGCCCTGAAGTCGGCCCGGGAATCGACTCCACCCCCCTCACGAGCCGCGAGTTCCTCGACGTCCTCAGCGAGGCAGAAGACCGGTCGACCGAACTCGTCGGCGCAGAAACATTCGGATCGCCCCTGCAATGGGCCAGCTACACCGGGAGCACGCAGAGGCTGGGTCTCAGACGGCGGATCTTCGAGGATCGCCGAACGAACGACGTGGCCTCCGTCGGCGAGAGCATTCGAGTCGAGCTTCACGACGACGGCACGATCGCGCTCTGCGTCGATGCGTTCCAGTCGAATCCCGTCAACGACGGCCGCGCTTACGTGCAGGTCGAGGTAGTCGAAGGCTTCGCCCGCGATCTCGTAGGCCTGGTTGAAGCGCGATCGAAGCAGCAAGGACGCTCCGGTCGATACGTCGCGCGCGTCGATATGCTGGCGGCCCAGAAGTTTCCTCCGGGTCTTCGAGCGCACGGACCGGACCGACACGGAGACCATGGACTCCTCGAGGGCTCTCGCGAAGTCCTGGAACCGATCCCGATCCTCACCACGATCGAAGCAGGCGTCCCGACTTCAGAGAGGCTCGTTTCCGCGAGGTCCATCGCGACGGACCTTCTCCACCAGTTCTCCTTCGGAGCGCTGTTCACCTTCCCAAAGGAGTGACGAGGAGCCGCGGCGCCCCGGACCTAACGCCCACAACTTCGGCCCGCGCGATCGGCCAGCGTCTCCGACGGTAGCAGCGCGCACGCGCGCCGCGGCGGAGCTGCCTCCGAAGGCGCCTCTTGCTCGGTCGCACCCTGCGGGTGCTGCTCTCGCGGTGCGGCCTCACTCGCATACACCCGTGGACGGCGTCCGCTGTGCTCCCACCGCCCACCGTCGCGTGCTCGTTCCTGGCCGCACCGTCGACGCCGCGCTCACTTCGTTCGGCTTCTGGCGTCGACTCCGCGCGGAACCCGGTGGGTTCCGGCCTGACCCGTCTTTCTCGTTCCTCGTCAGGTCGTTCCCTCATTCTTCGGTCTCTGGGTCGTCACACCTCTTGCATCTTTGACCTTCCGGGTACTTTCAAAAGGTGATGACTCTTCACAAACAGTCCGCGGGGGACGGCTACACCTACTACACGCGTGAGGTGGCGACCGCTGACGTGCGCCGTGGCGGCGAGCGAAAGCTCGGCGATTACTGCACCGCGGACGGCAATCCGGCGGGCGCGTGGATGGGCGCGGGCCTCGCCGGCCTCGGCGAGACCGTCGGCTTGGACGCAGAGAGCCGCCCGGTGTTCGCCGCTGACGCGGCGCGGGAGGTTCGCGGGGAGGTCACGGAGGCGCAGACGAAGGCCCTCTACGGCGAGGGTCTGCACCCGAACGCGCACGCGCTGTTGGACGCCGGCGAGTCAGAGCGGTCGGTGAAGCTCGGGGCGTCGTACTACCGGTACGACGTGAAGGACGAGGGCCTCGGGGCGCAGATCCGTGACGGGTACGAGGCGTTCACGCGCATACACCATCGGGAGCCGGACGCGGACGAGCGGCGCCGGATCCGGGTGCAGGAGGGCGCGATCGCGTTCCGCGATGCGAAGGGTCGCGACCCGGTCGACAAGGAGGAGCTGGGCCGGTTCATCACCGCCGCGCAGCGCCCGCAGCAGCAGGCCGTCGCGGGCTATGACCTGGTGTTCTCGCCCGTGAAGTCCGTGTCGGTGTTGTGGGCGCTAGGTGATGACGAGACCCGCCGGCAGGTCGAGCAGGCGCATCAGGATGCGATCGCCGCGGCCGTCGGGTACCTGGAGGAGACGGCGATCGCGACGCGCACGGGCCGGGATGGAGTCGCGCAGGAGGATGTGCGTGGGGGGCTGATCGCGTCCAGGTTCCGGCACTACGACTCGCGGACCGGGGATCCTCAGCTGCACGATCACCTGGTCGTGTCGAATAAGGTGCAGGGCATCGACGGGAACTGGCGGGCGACCGACGGGGCGCTGCTGCACAAGCAGCCGGTCGCTGCGTCCGAGTTCTACAACCAGCAGGTCATGGCCGCTCCCCGCGACCGCCTCGGGGTCGCCGTCGAAGCCCGAGTGGTGGCGGACGGGCGGCGTCCGGTGATGGAGATCGCCGGTATCGACACCGAGCTGATGTCCGCGTTCTCCTCCCGTTCCGCCGTGATCCGAGAGACCACGAAGCAGCTCGAAAAGGAGTACCGGCAGCAGAACGGCCACGAACCCGACCCGGCCACGCGGGCGGAGCCGCCGTGAACTCGGCCTCGAGCGACCGCCCGGCGGCCGTGATCGTCGAGTCGTCCCAGCCCACCACCGCTCCCGTCGCGCCGGCCACGGAGGAGGCGGCGGTCGTCGAGACGGCGGAGCCCGCACCCGTCGAGACAGCAGCCCCGGTCGAGACGGCCGCGCCCGCCCCCGCCCCTGTCGAGACGGCAGCGGCTGCGCAGGTCTCGCCCGAGTTCGCCTCGGCGCTCATCAAGGCGCAGAGCTACTCCGAGATGCTCCACATGAGCAAGGCGGGCCTGTACGGCCAGCTCACCTCCGAGTACGGGGAGCAGTTCTCGCCCGAGGCCGCGCAGTACGCGGTGGACACCGTCTCCGCCGACTGGAACGCCAACGCGCTGGCGAAGGCCAAGGACTACCAGGCCCAGATGGCGATGGCGCCGGAGGCCATCCGCGACCAGCTGACCAGCGAGTACGGGGAGCAGTTCACGAGCGACGAGGCCGACTACGCCATCGCGCACCTGAACGACTAGTCCCACTCGGACCGTCGCGGCACTGCGCGGCCACTGAGCAGGTCCTCCCGGAGCGCGCCGCCGTCCGTCGCCCACGACCCGGGCGACGGAGGGCGGCGGACCACCGGAGCCGGTTCAGGCCAGGACGGCGAGGGTGACGGGGAGCGCCTCGCTCCACCTGCCGGTCAGCCGCTCCTCGCCCTCGAGGAACGGCGGCGCGAGGACCCGCGCGAGGACGAGAGTCAGACCGTCGGCCGAGGTCGTGGTGGTCCGTGCGTCGCTGCGGACGAGCACCGTCGACGGCGGCCCGGACGCTCCGGCGCCTGATCCGCTGCCCTGCACCGTCGCGGTCGGCGGGCGGACGATGCGCTGCCCGTCCTCCTCGAAATGCTGCTCGACCTCCCGGGCGCCGGTGCGGATCGCCGTGGCGAAGGCGGCGATCGCGACGGGGTCGCCGGCACCGTCGTAGACCCAGCGACGACCGAGGACGGTGTGCTCGACGGTCGCGAGGAGATGCGCGTCACCGCCGGCGAGAGGCGAGCCGCGGTAGGTCAGCGGCACTTGGAGCGGCGGCTGCCCGGTCGACTGGACGATCAGCGTCTCCACTCCCACCTCGCCATCGGGGTCGTCGAACCGGTAGGCGCCGAGCTGCGTGAATCCGCCGCCCTCGCACCAGGGCTGCGTCGGCGCCCATGCCTCCACGATCTCGAGCTTCCCGGGGGTGATCGTCGCACGGTGCAGAAGGGCCATGCACCGAGAGTAGAGCCGGCCGATCCGTCCGGAGGAGTGCCCGTCAGCGAGCGGCGCCCGCCGTCGCCGACTCGGGCAGGCTGCTCATGGGGAGGGTGTACTCGCCCTTGAGCGCCGAGATCCAGACGGTGGTCGGGGCGACGGCGGCGAAGTTCGAGTTGAGCAGCGCCATCAGCGTGGTGTGCAGGGAGTGCGCGTCGATGGAGCCGGCGTCGTTCGAGATCGCGATCGCGCCCGTCGCGTCCGAGAGGACCTCGGCGCGGAGCCCGTGCGTCTCGGCCTCGGCGGCCGAGGCGAGGATGCAGTTGTTGGTCATGTAGCCGACGAGGGTGATCGTGTCGACGTCGTGCTCGCGGAGCCAGTCGAGCAGGTCGGTCCCCGCGAAGACCGTGCCGAACTGCTTCGTGACGTTCTTCCACGAATCCGAGCGGCGCTTCTCGATCTCCGGGTGCAGCGCGAAGGACGGACCCGACGGGTCGAAGATCGGCGCTCCCTCGCCCGCGCTGTGCTGGACGACGGCGATCGGGAGGCCCGCCGCGGCGGCGGAGTCGAGGGCGGCGGCGATCCTCGGCAGCGACTGCGCGTGCGGCGGGTACTGGATCTCGAGCGGACCGCTGAAGTACTCCTGCTGCACGTCGACGAGGATCAGTGCGCGGCGCGGTGTGGTCATGAGGGGCTCCCATCGGTGGCGGACGTCCCCGATCCTCCCGCTCGGGGCTGGGAGCGGCGGTCAGCCACGCGGCCCGCGACCCGGTCGTGGGCGCAGGCCCACACCTCCTCGTGCTCGAGCGGAGTGAGGACGCCGGCGTCGAGCAGCCGGTCGGCCCGCCGCAGCACGGCCGCGATCGCCGCCTGCTCGGCGACGGCGGGGGAGTCGACGTCCGCGATCACGAGCCGGCGGGCGCAGGCGCGGCGGAGGCGGCGGGTCGAGCGGGCCGAGAGGAGCAGGAGCGACGCGGTCGGCAGGGCGAGCGCGGCCAGCAGGAGGAGCGGCAGCCGGTCGAGCGCGAGCGTCCCGACGGCGCCGGCGGCCGTCACGGCCACGACCAGCTGCGGACCGGCCGCGTGCAGGCGGAGGCGCCTCCGCTCCTCGGCGGAGGTGCCGGGCGCGAAGACGACGAGCTCGCTCCGGACGACGCCGTACCGGCTCGCACCGACGGTGTGGCGGCCCCAGCGGGGGCCGGCGTCGAGGAGGCGGAGGAGCAGGTGAACGAGCGCCATCGTCGGCCCGCGACGGCGGGTGCGAGGGGATCCTGACGGAACGCGGACGCGTACCGGGCCGGTCCGCACGGTCCGCTCGCGCGACGCTCACGACCCCCTCACGACGCGGGATCGCGCGTCGACGTCCCTCCCCAGCCGATTACCCGTGAGGAAAGCGTGAGGATCCGCTCATTCCGGGCGGGCGCGCTCCTCACGGCGAGTAGAAACATCCAGTGACCTCTTCCGTCGTCCGTGGCGACCCCGACGCCCTCGAACCCTCCCCTCTCTCCTCCGCGCGCGCGGGCGGGGTGAAGGCGTGGCTCCTCGAGGGCCTCCGCGACGACTCCGGAGCCCACCCCGGCCCCCACGCGGCCACCGGCAAGACGCACTCCTGGTGGCGCGTCATGTGCCTCACAGGTGTCGACTACTTCTCCACCCTCGGCTACCAGCCGGCGATCGCGGCGCTCGCCGCCGGCCTGGTCTCGCCGCTCGCGACGATCGTCCTGGTGGTGCTGACCCTCCTCGGCGCGCTCCCCGTCTACCGCCGCGTGGCCCGCGAGAGCTTCCGCGGCGAGGGGTCGATCGCGATGCTCGAGCGCCTGCTGCCCTGGTGGGGCGGCAAGCTCTTCGTGCTCGTGCTGCTGGGGTTCGCGGCCACCGACTTCATGATCACGATCACCCTCTCGGCGGCCGACGCGACGGCGCACGCGGTCGAGAACCCGTTCGCCCCCGCCTGGTTCCACGGGGCGGAGGTGCCGCTCACGCTGGGGCTGATCGCCCTGCTGGGGATCGTGTTCCTGCGCGGGTTCCGCGAGGCCATCTCGATCGCGGTCGTGCTCGTGGCCGTGTTCCTCCTGCTCAACGCGATCGTGATCGCCGTGGCGATCGGGCACGTGGCCGAGAACCCCGTCGTCATCGGCGACTGGTGGTCGGCGCTCACGACCCAGCACGGGAATCCGCTGATCATGGTCGGCATCGCGCTCATCGTGTTCCCCAAGCTCGCGCTCGGGCTCTCCGGCTTCGAGACCGGGGTCGCGGTCATGCCGCAGATCCGCGGCGACGCGGGCGACACCGAGGACGCCCCGGTCGGCCGCATCCGCGGGGCGAAGCGGCTGCTCATCACCGCCGCCGTCACGATGTCGGCGTTCCTCATCACCTCGAGCTTCGTCACCACGCTGCTCATCCCGCAGGCGCAGTTCCAGCCGGGCGGCGAGGCCAACGGCCGCGCGCTGGCCTACCTCGCGCACGAGTACCTCGGCGAGGGCTTCGGCACGGTCTACGACATCGCGACGATCTGCATCCTCTGGTTCGCGGGCGCCTCCGCGCTGGCCGGCCTGCTCAACATCGTCCCGCGCTACCTGCCCCGCTACGGCATGGCTCCCCAGTGGGCCGGCGCCGTCCGTCCGCTCGTGCTGGTCTTCACCGTCGTCGCCTTCGTCATCACGATCCTCTTCCGCGCCGACGTCGACGCGCAGGGCGGCGCCTACGCGACCGGCGTGCTGGTGCTGATCACTTCCGCGTCCGTCGCCGTGTTCCTCTCGGCGAAGCGCAGGAAGCAGCGCAAGCGCGCCGTGGGCTTCGCGGTCATCGCGCTGGTCTTCGTCTACACGACGGTCGTGAACGTGGTCGAGAGGCCCGACGGCGTGCGGATCGCGGCGGTCTTCATCGTCGGCATCCTCGCGGTCTCGCTCGTCTCGCGGGTGCACCGCTCGTTCCAGCTGCGCGCCACCTCCGTGGTGTTCGACGCCGCCGCGATCGACTTCCTCACCACGGACGCCGACGACTACGGCGTGATCCGCATCCTCGCGAACGAGCCCGACGACGGCTCCGAGGCGGAGTACCGGGACAAGCTGGCGGAGGAGCAGCGCGACAGCAACCTGCCGATGCGCGGCCCGGTGCTCTTCCTCGAGGTGCACACCACCGACTCCTCCGACTTCGAGGAGGACCTGGTCGTGCAGGGCCGCGTCTGCCACGGCTTCCGCGTGCTGACGGTGACCAGCGGCAACATCCCGAACACCATCGCCACGGTGCTGCTCGAGATCCGCGACCTCACCGGCGTGATCCCGGACGTCTACTTCGAGTGGACCGAGGGCGGCCCCATCTCGAACATGTTCCGCTTCCTCATCACCGGCACCGGCGAGGTCGCCCCCGTCACCCGCGAGGTCCTCCGCCGCGCGGAGTCCCGCCGCGACCGCCGGCCGGGCGTGCACGTGGGCTGACGCCTGCTGCGCGGCGGGGGCGTGGCGGCGCCGAGGTACCGCTCCTGCTGCGGGATGCCGCCGAGACGCCGCTCCATCGGCGACACGCCGCGGCAGGAGCGGTGCGTCGGCGGAGGAGGTGGCGTCCCGGCGCGCGGCGGCCCCGTAGCGTGGGCGCGGGCGCCCGTCGGGGCGCCGACACCGACGAACGGACGACGATGACCCTCGAGGACCAGCGCGCGCACATCCTGACCGGCGCCGTGTACGACGACATGACCCCCGAGCTGGTCGCCGCGCGCGAGCGGGCTGTCCTCGCCTCGAACGCGTACAACGCGAGCTTCGGGCGACCATCGGTCGAGCGGGAGGCTCTGCTCCGCGAACTCGTCGCCTCCGTGGGCGCGGACGCGCACCTCGAGCCGACGTTCCGCTGCGAGTTCGGCTTCAACATCACGATCGGCGACCGCTTCTACGCGAACTTCGACTGCATCCTGCTCGACGGCGCCCCCATCACGATCGGCGACGACGTGCTGTTCGGCCCGCGCGTCTCGATCTACACGTCGAACCACGCCCTCGACCCGGCCGAGCGCGCGGCCGGCGCCTGCTCCGCGAAGCCGGTCGTCGTCGGCGACGGCGTCTGGATAGGCGGCGGCGTCACGATCAACCAGGGCGTCACCATCGGCGACGGGGCCGTGATCGGCTCGGGCAGCGTCGTCACCCGCGACGTCCCTCCGCTCACCATCGCCGCCGGCGTCCCCGCCCGCGTCCTCCGCCAGATCACCCCCGACGACCGGACCGGCTACCGCCCGGCCCACTGACGCCGGCCCACTCCGGCTCCGGAGCGCCGGTTCCGAGACGCCGGCTCCGAGACGCCGCTCCCGGGCGGCGCTCGGACGGCAGGCGGCGATCCGCCCTCAGGACTTCACGGTCGACAGGGGCTCGGTGATGCTCTCGAGGCTGCGGCGCTCGGCGTCCACGCCGAAGATCAGGGCGATCACGCCGCCGAGGATCATCACGGCGGCGCCGACGAAGTAGCCGATCGTCAGCGGTCCGCGGTCGCTGCCGTCGCCGATCAGGGCGCCGTAGAGGGCGGGGGCGACCGCTCCGGCGATCTGGCCGAGGGTGAAGAAGTACGAGATCGCCTGGCTGCGCAGCTCGAGCGGGAAGATCTCACTCACGGTGAGGTAGGCGCTCGAGGCTCCCGCGGAGGCGAAGAAGAACGACACGCACCAGAGGATCGTCTGCGTCGTCGCGGTCAGGACGTCCATGCTGAAGAGGACCGCCGAGACGGCCAGGACCGCTCCCGAGACGCCGTAGGTGAGGAAGATCATCTTCCGCCGGCCCCACACGTCGAACAGGTGGCCGAGCACCAGCGGCCCGACGAGGTTGCCGATCGCGAACGGGAAGAAGAAGTACGAGATCGCACTCTGCTCGACTCCGTAGAAGTTCTCGAGCACCAGCGCGTAGGTGAAGAAGATCGCGTTGTAGAGGAACGACTGGGTGATCATCATCGTCGCGCCCACCAGCGTCCGCTTGGGGTACTGCCGCAGCAGCACCCGGGCGATGGTGCGGAACGGGATGCTCTCCGTCGCCTTCACGGTGATCGCCTTCGCGTCGTCGACCGGCTCGAGCACACCGCCCTCGGCCTTCACCCGGCGCTCGATCTCGTCGACGGTGCGCTCCGCCTCCTCCTCGCGGCCGTGCGTCATCAGCCAGCGGGGGCTCTCGGGGATGTGGCGGCGGAGGTAGATGATCGCCAGTCCGAGGATCGGGCCGAGGAAGAAGCCGAGGCGCCAGCCGACGTTCTCGGCGAAGAGCGCGTCGTTCAGGAAGAACAGGTTGGCCGCGGAACCCAGAGCCGCGCCGCCCCAGTAGGTGCCGTTGATCGCGATGTCGACGCGGCCGCGGTACTTGGAGGGGATGAGCTCGTCGATCGCGGAGTTGATCGCCGCGTACTCGCCGCCGATCCCCATGCCCGCGAAGAAGCGGAACACGGCGAGGAAGACGTAGTTCGGCGCGAGTCCCGCCAGGCCGCTGGCGACCAGGTAGATGACGAGCGTCAGGATGAACAGCTTGCGCCGCCCGAGCTTGTCGCTCAGTCGCCCGAAGATCAGGGCGCCCGCGATCTGCCCGCACAGGTAGATCGTGCCGAGCAGGCCGACCTCGAAGGCCGAGAGCCCGAACTCCTTCGCGAAGCCGGCGGAGGCGACGATCTGGATCTCGAGTCCGTCCAGCACCCACGAGAAGCCGAGGCCGACGACGATCGACCAGTGGAAGCGGGTCCAGGGGAGCCTGTCGATGCGGGCGGGCACGAGGCTCCGGACCGGGCCGCGCGGACTGGTGGATGTCGACATGGCGAGCGCCTTCCTGTCGCCCCGGCGTCGTTGCGGAGGAACGCTGTCCCGAGCGCGGCGAGACGACACTAGACCCGCGGGCGGCTCCATATCGCCGGGCTATTCACCCCTTGTCAGGGACCGCCGAGCGGGTGTATCCCGGGGATCGGTGCCCACCCGGAGGCGGAGCGCGGCGCGGAGCTCGTCGGTACGGATCCGGAGCGAGGCGCGGTGGACGCGAGCCCGGATCCGTCCCGCGGGGCCTGACACCGCCCGCCTCCTCGGCCTAGCGTGGAGGCATGATCGACGCGACGCCCGCGGGCACCCCCACCTACGTCCTCAGCGAGGGGCCCGTCTGGGATCCGGACACCGCCCGCCTCACCTGGGTCGACATCGAGGCCGGCGCGGTCCTGTCCGCCCCCCTCACCGCGGAGGGGATCGGAGCGATCTCGCGCACCGACGTCGGCGAGCAGGTCGGCGCCGCGCTGCCCCTGGGCGACGGGCGGACGCTCGTCGCGCTGACCCGGCGGCTCGCGATCCTGGAGGTCGACGGCTCCCTCACGCGCGGCTCCGAGCTGCTGCCGGAGGGGCACCGCTTCAACGACGGCACGATCGACCCGCAGGGGCGCCTCCTGGTCGGCTCGCTGACCCTCGGCGAGTCGGCGGGCGACGACGTCCTGCTGCGCATCGAGCACGACGGATCCGTCACCGTGCTCGACGACGACCTGCGGCTCTCGAACGGACTCGGCTTCTCGCCGGACGGCTCTGTGCTGTACTCGGCCGACACCGAGTCGGGCGTGATCCACCGCCGCTCCTACGCGGACGCCGAGCACGGCCCGCGCGAGCCGTTCGTCGAGCTCGAGGAGGGCGTGTTCGCCGACGGACTGACCGTGGACGCCGACGGCCGCGTGTGGGTCGCGGTCTGGGGCGGGAGCGGCGTCCGCGTGTTCGAGGCCGACGGCAGCCCGGTCGAGGGCGAGGGCATCAGGATCGACGCCCCGCACTCCTCCAGCATCGCCTTCGCGGGCGAGGACCTGGACATCGCGGTCGTCACCTCCGCATCACGCGACCTCTCGGCGGACGAGCGGGCGCGTCATCCGCACGCCGGCGGACTGTGGATCGCGCAGCCCGGAGCCCGCGGCCGCGCCGCCACGCGCTGGGTGGAGGGCCCTCTGCCCTAGGGGCGGCCGGTCGCCCGTCAGACGGCGGGCGTCGTCGGCGGGCTCGGCTCCGACGCGGGCTGCGGCACGAGGGTCAGCCGCGAGATGCGGTAGCGGTCCGTCTCGGCCACGCGGAGCAGGTGGTCGCCGACGAGCACGGAGTCGCCCACGACGGCCACACGGCCGATCCGGTCGAGGACGAATCCGCCGACCGTCTCGTACGGACCCTCGGGCAGCTCGATGCCCAGCTGCTCCGCCAGGTCCTCGAGGATCATCCCGCCGTCGACGTCGTGCAGCTGCTCGGCCGCCTTCGCGTCGACCGCCTGGCGGGCGCCGTCGTACTCGTCGTAGATCTCGCCGACGAGCTCCTCGAGCAGGTCCTCCAGCGTGATGATGCCGTCGGTTCCCCCGTACTCGTCGATGACGACGGCGATCTGGTGGCCGTCCTGGCGCATGGTGCGCAGGGCCGCGAGCACCTTCGTCGTGCCGGGGACCGCGAGGATCGGGCGGGTGATGTCGGCGACGCTGCTCGCGGTGCCGGCGCGACCCGCCTCCGGGAACGCGGACATCAGGTCGCGCACGTGGACGAAGCCGAGCACGTCGTCGAAGTCGTCGCCGACCACCGGGTAGCGCGAGTGCGGCTGGTCGAGGACCGCCGCGTAGCCCTCGGCCACGCTGAGCGCGCCGCGGAGGAAGTCGACGTCCGGCCGCGGGCGCATCACCTCGGCGACGCGGCGGTCGTCCGCGCGGAAGATGTCGGTGAGCAGCCGGCGGCTGTCCTCGTGGATCTCGGTGTTGCTGGAGATCATGTCGCGCACCTCGTCGGCCGAGACGCTCTCGCCCTTCTCGCGCGGGTCGGCGCCGAGGAGGCGGACGACGGCGTCGGTCGAGACGGACAGCAGCCAGATCACGGGGCGCATCAGGCGCGCGAGGGCGTTGAGCGGGGGTGCGAGGGCCTTGGTGAACGCGACGGACTTCTGCATCGCCAGGCGCTTGGGGACCAGCTCGCCCAGCACCAGGGAGAGGTACGCGATGACGAGGGTCATCAGGATCAGGGCGACGGTCGAGGCGGCGGAGGCCGAGAGGCCGAGCGACTGCAGCGGCGGCACGAGGTCGGGCGCGATGGTCGAGGCGCCGTACGCCGAGGAGAAGAAGCCGGCGAGCGTGACGCCGATCTGGACCGCGGAGAGGAACGTGTTGGGGTTGCGGACGAGCTCGGCGATGCGCCGGCCGCGCTCGCTGCCGGCCTCGATCGCGCGGACCTGGCTCTCGCGGAGGCTGACGATGGCCATCTCGGTGCCCGCGAAGACGCCTCCGAGGAGGACGAACAGCACGACGAGGCCGATGTTGAGGAGGGTGTCGAGATCCACGCCGACCAGAGTAGGGATGCCGGCCGTGAGAACGCCTCGTGGACTCTCAGGGAGCGGGGTCGGGCGGGACGACGCCCCGCCCGCCCGCCCGCTCAGGACGCGTCGGCCGGGCGCACGCCGATCGTGAGGATGAGGTTCGCGTAGATGCGGCGGTCGCCCGAGGCGATGGTGAGCGCGACGTCGGGGGTGCGCGCCTCGGCGTAGAAGGCGTGCCGCTCGAGCGAGGTGAAGGGGACGCCGTCGAGGGACCGGCGGAAGGCGTCCTGCGCGGGGACGTCGATGCCGGGCGCGGGGGTCATGACCGTCGCCTCCTCGACGACGATCGCCGAGAGCAGGGCGTCGAGGATCTCGTCGACGGTCAGCATGTCGGGCCGGAGGTTCAGGTGCACCAGGGCGGAGTTCGGTCCGAGCGTGGTGCCGACGGGGTAGTTGCCGTCGGCGATGAGGACGCGGGAGCCGTGGCCCGCGCGGGCGAGCGCGTGCAGGATCTCGGGGTGGAGGAGGGTCGTGGTCAGCAAGAGGAGCTCCTAGAGGTCGTGGAGGTGGGCGACGGACGAGCCGGCGAGCAGGCGGCCGGGGAGCCTCCGCTCCTGGGGGCCGGGCTGCTCCGCCCCGGAGTCGAGGCGGAGGCGGACGAGGGCGGCGGCCTCGGCGGCGATCGCCTCCGTCGGCTGGGCGATCGTGGTCAGGTGCGGGCGGACCACGCGGGCCAGCTCGACGTTGTCGAAGCCGACGACGGAGAGGTCCGTCGGCACGCGCAGTCCGGAGTCGCCGAGGGCGATCAGGGCGCCGACCGTCAGCTCGCGGTTGCTCGCGAACAGGGCGGTCGGCCGGGGGCTCAGGGCGAGGATCCGCTCGACGGCGGCGACCCCGCTCTCGACCGTCAGCGGGCCGCGCACCACGGCGTCGGCGGCGGGGTGGACGCCGCGCTCGGCCATTGCGGCGAGGAAGCCGGCGGTCCGCTCCCGGGTGGAGGACACTCCGTCCTCCCCACCGAGCACCGCGATCGAGCGGTGGCCGTGGTCGAGGAGGTGGCGGGCGGCGGAGGCGCCGGCGCCCGCGTTGTCGAGCGCGACGCGATCGGTGACCAGCGCGTCGTCGATCCAGTCGACGGCCACCACGGGGGTGCCCTGCTCGGAGGCGCGGCGCAGCGCGTCGACGTCGCCCGCGGACGGCACCGCCACGATCCCGTCGACCATCTTCTCGAGCAGCAGGTCGACCGCGGCTCCCGGCTCGGGGCGGCTCACGCCGACCAGCACGCCGATGCCCTCCTCGCGCAGGGCCCGCTCGAGGCCCGCGATGATCGAGAGGTGGAACTCGTTGTCGAGGGCGGGCAGCAGCACCCCGACCGTGCGGGAGCGCCGCGAGCGCAGGCCTCGAGCGAAGCCGTTGACCCGGAAGCCGACCTCGGCGGCCGCCGCCTCGATCGCCGCCCGGTTCTCGGGGCGCACGGGGAGCCCGTTGTAGTGCTTCGAGATGGTCGAGAGCGAGAGGCCGGTCAGCCGCTGCAGGTCCTTGTAGGTGGCCACGTCACAGGGTGGCGCGGGGCGAGCCGTAGCCGCTCCAGCCCGGGATCGTGCCGTCGGCGTCCCACAGGTCGAGCCAGCCGGTGCTGCCGGGCCAGAGGAAGACCTGGCCCTTGATCAGCCGGTTGTTGCGCTCGGCGCCGCGCAGCGCCTCCTGCTCCTCGGCCGTGAGCACCAGGGAGGCGGCGGCCAGGTTCGCCTCGATCTGCTCCGGCTTCACCGCGAACGGGATCGGGATCTGGCCGCGGTTCACCGCCCAGGCGAGGCACACGACGGCCGGATGCACGCCCCGCTCGTCGGCGATCGCCCGCACCGCGGGGTGCTCGATGTCGACGATGTCGCCCTCCACCCGGTCGCGCTCGGGCCGCGACGGCGAGCCCAGCGGCGAGTAGCCGATCGGCTGGATGCGGTGGTCGAGGCAGAAGCGGAACAGCTCCGGCTGCTGGAAGCAGGGGTGCAGCTCCATCTCGTTCAGCTGCGGGGCGATGCGGACGTCGGCGAGGATCCGCTCGAGCTTGGGGATGGTGACGTTGGAGGTGCCGAGGTGCCGGACGAGGCCCCGGTCGACCAGGCTCTCGAGCGCGCGCCAGGTCTCGAGGAACGCCTCGTGGACGTACGGGCGGGCGTGCGGATCGCGTGCGTCGGTCTCGGCGTGCGGCGGGTGGTGGTTGGGGAAGGGCCAGTGCACGAAGACGGCGTCGAGCACGTCGAGGCCGAGATCGGCGAGCGAGCGCTCGACGGAGGCGACGGCCGCCGCGGGCTCGTGCGCGTCGTTCCAGATCTTCGACATGACGAAGAGCTCGTCGCGGTCGACTCCGGAGTCGGCGATCGCCCGGCCGACGCGCGGCTCGTTGCCGTAGACGGTGGCGCAGTCGAGGAGGCGGAAGCCGGCGCGGAGGGAGTGCTCGACCGCGAGGCCGACGGTCTCGGCGTCGTAGCGGTCGGAGCCGAACGTGCCGGCGCCGATCGCGGGGATGCGGCTGCCGCTCGCGAGGACGCGGTGGCTCGGCGGAGTGGGGGCCATGCGGATCCTCCTGGTGCGGCGGCGGGCGAAACGTTGCGCTTCACGGTAGGCGGGGGAGGGTGGTGACGTCAACGATGCGGTGAACTGGGGTTCGTAACGTTTCGTGGGGTGCCGCTTTCGTCCTCCGTTCCTGCCCCGCCTCCCTCGAGAGTCCAGTAGTTGTCGCACTCGAGGTCGACTGCGACGACTCCTGGACTGTCGAGAAGAGCCCCGCCCCTCCGCTCAGACCAGCCGGCGCGACTCCTCCGTGACCACGCGGAACCAGCGCGCGCCGTAGCCGTCGAGGGGTACCGACACGGCGCCGTCCTCGCCGAGCGGGAGCGACTCGCCGCCGAGGGAGTCGACCAGCCGCGCCCCGGCGGGGGTGTCGGGGAGCGTCAGGTGCGCCGTGCGCGGGTTCGACGCCAGGTTGTGCACCGCGACGGTCGTGCCGGTCGACGCGGACATCCGGTGCGCGAGCACGCTCGGCTCGTCGCAGGGGAGGTGCGTGTACTCGCCCCAGCCGATCTCCGGCGACCGCCGGTACAGCCAGGCGAGGCCCTTCACGTGGGCCAGGATCGAGTTCGGATCCTGGAGCTGCGCGGCCGCGTTCACGTGCTCGGGTCCGAAGCCGCCGCCGGGAGGGGCGGCGATCAGGTCGGAGGCGTCGGCACGCGAGAACCCGCCATTGGCGGCGCTGCTCCACTGCATCGGGGTCCGCACGGCGCTGCGGCCCGGGATGTCGGCGTTCTCGCCCATCCCGATCTCCTCGCCGTAGTAGAGCACCGGGGTCCCGGGCAGCGAGAAGACCAGGCTGTGGACCAGGCGGACGCGGCGCGGGTCGCCGTCGACCATCGGCGGGAGGCGGCGGACGATGCCGCGCCCGTGGATCCGCTGCGACTGCTCCGGAGCGAACGCCGCGAAGACCTCGTCGCGCTCGTCGTCGCTCAGCTGGTCGAGGGTGAGCTCGTCGTGGTTGCGCGCGAAGTTCGCCCACTGGCTGCCGACGGAGATCTCGGGGCGGCTCGCGAGCGCCTCGACGAGAGGCGCCGCCTCCTCCCGGGCCAGCGCGAGGTAGAGGCGCTGGTTGCCGATGAAGTCGAACTGCATCGACAGCTCGTCCGCGTCCTCGCCGCCGAAGAAGCCGAGCTGCTCCTCGCGGGTCACGTTGACCTCGCCCAGCAGCATCGCCTCGCCGGAGCGCCGCGAGACGAAGCGGCGCAGCAGGCGCAGCCACTCGTGCTCGTCGCGGGCGCCGGGCTCGATCAGGTACGGCACCGCGTCGACCCGGAAGCCGTCGACGCCCAGCTGCAGCCAGAACCCGATGAGCTTCGCGATCTCGTCGCGCACGGCCGGGTTCTCGGTGTTGAGGTCGGGCTGGTGCCGGTAGAAGTGGTGCAGGTAGTACTGGCCCGCCTCCTCGTCACGGAACCAGACGCCGTCCTCCGCGTCCGGGAACACGTTCGCGGGCTGATCGGCGGGCGGCTCGTCGCGCCAGACGTAGTAGTCGCGGTACGGGCTGTCGGGGGAGGAGCGGGCGGCCTGGAACCAGGGGTGCTGGTCCGAGGTGTGGTTGACGACGAGGTCGACGATCACGCGCATCCCGCGGTCGTGGGCCGTCCGGATCACCTCGACGACGTCGCCGTGGTGCCCGAAGCGCTCGTCCACTCCGTAGAAGTCGCTGATGTCGTAGCCGTTGTCGCGGCCGGGGGACCGGTAGAACGGCGCGAGCCAGAGGCAGCTGACGCCGAGCTCGGCCAGGTAGTCGATCCGGTGGACGAGGCCCTCGAGGTCGCCGACGCCGTCGTCGTCCCAGTCCATGAACGTCTTCACGTCGAGGTTGTAGAAGACGGCGGTGCGCCACCACAGGTCGCTCGTGTCGGTGACCCTCATGCGCGGGGCTCCGGGCGGCGGAGGACCTCGCGGGTGACGGGGGCGACCTCGCCGGTGCCGGTGATGAGGAAGCGGAACATGTTCGAGATGGGGCC
>NZ_PSVK01000028.1:0-30619 GCF_002931115.1 Rathayibacter sp. AY1E6
GCGCGATGTACGCCCAGAGCGGCACGGCGGCTCCGGGGGCGCGACCGGGCATGGACGGCTGCGGGCAGGCGGATGTGCGAGGACGGCTCCGGGCTCGCGGCTCCGTGCTCTCGGCTCGGCTCTCGGCCGCGGGCTCTCGGCTCCGTGCTCTCGGCTCCGGGCCTCAGCGCAGGACGTGGCCCTCGACGTCGACGGGAGCCCGGGCGGTGAGGCGCTTCAGCCGCATCGCGGGGCGCTCGACCAGCAGCCAGCTCGCCCACGCGAGGGGGACCGTCGCTGCGACCGAGAGCGCGATGTACGCCCAGAGCGGCACGGCGGCTCCGGCTCCGACGATCGCCAGCGAGAGCAGCTGCTGCACGGGGAACGCGTAGATGTACATCCCGTAGGAGACGTCGTGGGTCGCGCCCACTCGACGCAGGGGGAGCCGGGCGCCGAGCGCGACCATCAGATAGGCGAGGGGGAGGCCGGCGAGCACGCGGTAGAGGCCGGTCGCGATCACGAGGACGAGCAGCACGGCCGCGACGGCGGTGAGTGCGCCCGTCAGGGGGAGGCGGTCGCGGTACAGGTGCACGAGCGCGCCGGCGAGGAAGTACCCGACGAGCGTCACCGTCTGGTTGAGGGGTGCCGGGAACGGGACGAGGTCCGTCGCGAGCACCGCCGCGACGAGGGTGAGGCCCGCGAATCCCGCGACCACGAGGGGGCGCACCCAGCGCGCGGGCGCCAGGGAGACGAGCAGGCCGATCACGACGTAGCTGACGAACTCGTAGAACAGGCTCCAGAGCGAGCCGTTCCACGCGCCCGGGTAGGGCACGGAGCCGAGCATCCCCGCGATGCCGTACTCCCGGATGTAGAGGGCCGCATTGGCGACCACGAAGCGCACCGCCCCGGCCGCGCTGTACTCGCCGGCTCCGAGGAGGAGCGACGCGAGCGGTGCGGCGACGAAGGCCACGACCAGGAGCGAGACGAGGAAGGCGGGATAGATGCGGAGGAAGCGCCGCCAGAGGAAGTCGACCAGCGATCGCGAGCGCAGCCGGCTCGCGGTGATCAGGAAGCCGGAGGTGGCGAAGAACCCGCCGACCGCCCAGGCGCCGAGGGTGGAGCCGCCGAACCCGGGGTCGTCGCCGTAGCCGCCGAGGGGGAAGGAGTGCGACACGATGACGAGGACCGCCAGCCCGAGCCGCAGGGCGTTGATGCTGTTCGACCGCGGATCGAAGGCGGAGCCGACGGTCGGCCGCGTGCGTGGCGCGCGGGCGGGCGCGGCGGTGCGCCGGCCGTTCTCCTGGCGGGTCATGCGCACATCCTGCTGACCCCGGCCGCCGCCGTCGATCGGGCGTGGGACGCGCCGCGCTCCTCCCGGAGGGCACGCGCACCAGCAACGACGCGCGCTCCACCCCTGCGGCCCCGTCGCGGAGCTGACGCGGACTGACGTGCGGCCTGCGGCTGATCCCTCTCCGCCCCGTCGTCCCTCCGTCGCCCTCTCCGCGAGACGCCGCTCCGGTGGCGACACACCGGAGCGGGCGTACCGGAGCGGCATCTCGCGGCAGGCGGTCGGATCACGCCGGTCGGACCGCGCCGGTCAGAGCAGCCCGTCCGTGAGGTGGTCCGGCGTGCCGAAGCGGTGGGCCGTGATCGACACGGCCTGCTCGCGGAGGAACGGCAGCAGCTCCAGCCGGCCCGCCTCGGTCGCCGGGCCGGCGTAGACCGCGAGGTCGGGGCGCCCGCCCGTCACGGCCGTCACCGTCGCGGCGGAGGCGCCCAGCAGGCGCACCCGTCCGGCGCCGTGGGCGCGCACCCGCGCCTCCCACGCCGCGTCGTCCTCGACCACGACGGCGCCGGCCGCCTCGTCGAGACCGGCGGCGAGCTGCGGAGGCAGCGCCGCGGCGCTCGAGACGACCACCCGTGCCTGCGCGGTCGCCGCCGCGACGGCCACCCGCACGAGCGAGCCCAGCGGCTCCCCGGCGGCCAGGCGCACCAGCACGGCGGAGTCGTAGGGCAGGCGGCGGAAGACGTTGCGCTCCGCCTCCAGCCCCGTCAGGTCGCGAGGAGTGCCCGCGGCCCACGCCGCCGCGCAGCTGCGCGCCGTCCGCTCCACCGCGGCCTGCTCCTGCGCCGGGAGCTCCGCGCGCGACGCGGCGAGCAGGCGGGCGGCCGGTCCGACGACCGGAGCGGTCGCCTCCGACGGCGCCGCGGTCCAGGAGCCCAGGCCGAGCAGGTAGTCCGGTCCGCCCGCCTTGGTGCCCGGGCCGACCGCCGACTTCTTCCAGCCGCCGAACGGCTGGCGCTGCACGATAGCCCCGGTGATCCCGCGGTTCACGTAGAGGTTGCCCGCCTCGATCCCGTCGAGCCAGGTGCCGATCTCCTCCGGGTCGAGCGCGTGCAGGCCCGAGGTGAGCCCGTAGTCGACCTCGTTGACGATCGCGATCGCCTCGTCGAGGGTCGCCGCCGTCATGATCCCGAGGATCGGCCCGAAGTACTCGGTGCGGTGGAACTCGGAGCCGCGGCGCACGCCGTCGCGGACGCCGGGGCTCCACAGGCGTCCGGAGTCGTCGAGGCTCCGCGGCTGCAGCAGCCAGGTCTCACCGGCGCCGAGCACGGTCAGGCCGCGCAGCAGCTTGCCCTCGGCGGGTTCGATCACCGGCCCCATCCGCGTCGCGGGATCGGTCGGGTAGCCGACCGTGAGGGAGGAGACCGCGTCGAGCAGCTGCGCGCGGAACCGCTTCGAGCGCGCGACGGAGCCCACCAGCACGACGAGCGAGGCGGCGGAGCACTTCTGGCCCGCGTGCCCGAAGGCGCTCGCCACGACGTCCTTCACCGCCAGGTCGAGGTCGGCCGAGGGGGTGACCACGATCGCGTTCTTGCCGCTCGTCTCGGCGAGCAGCGGGAGGTCGTTCCGGAAGGAGCGGAACAGCTCCGCCGTCTCGTAGGCGCCGGTGAGGATCACGCGGTCGACCTGCGGGGAGGCGATCAGGTCGCGCCCCAGCGCCTCCTCCGGCAGGCGGAGCAGGCGCAGGGCCTCGCGGGGCACGCCCGCCGCCCACAGCGCCTCGGCCACCACGGCGCCGCAGCGCGCGGTCGGACCGGCGGGCTTGAGCACCACGGCGGAGCCGGCCGCGAGCGCCGCGAGGACGCCGCCGGCCGGGATCGCGACCGGGAAGTTCCACGGCGGAGCGACCAGGGTCAGCGCGGCCGGGTGGAAGCGGGCGCCGTCGACCGCGTCGAGCTCGAGGGCGCGCTCGGCGTAGTAGTGGGCGAAGTCCACGGCCTCCGAGACCTCGGGGTCGCCCTGGTCGAGGGTCTTGCCGCCCTCGGCCGCCATGACCTCGAGCAGCTCGGCGCGGCGCGCCTCCAGCTCGTCGCCCGCGCGGTGCAGGATGCGGGCGCGCTCCTCGGCCGGGACGTCGCTCCAGCCGCTGCCGCGGGCGCCGGAGAGCACCGACTCCAGCTCGTCGAGGGTGCCGATCGTGGCGGCCTCGATCGCGTCGGCGCCGGCCCGGGAGGAGGGGACGCGCGCGAGGATCGCCTGCGCCCACTCGCGGTTCGCGGCGACGGACGGGTCGGTGTCGGGGGTGCTGCGGAAGTCGCCCGGTCCCGGACGGCCGCTCGCGGCGAACCGGTCGGGCACGCGGTGCGCCGGGGGGACGGCCCCGTCGAGGGCGGCGACGGAGGCGCGGAACCGCTCCTCCTCCCGCGCGAAGAGCGCCGGGTCGGCCTCGAGCTCGAAGACGGCCGACATGAAGTTCTGGCTCGACGCGCCCTCCTCCAGCCGGCGGATCAGGTAGGCGATCGCCACGTCGAACTCGGCCGGCGCGACGACCGGCGTGTAGAGCAGGAGCGAGCCGACCGTGCGGCGCACCGCCTCCGCCTGGCCCTGGGCCATGCCGAGGAGCATCTCGTACTCGATCCCCTCGCGGACGCCGCGGGTGCCGGCGAGCAGCCACGAGTACGCGACGTCGAAGAGGTTGTGCCCGGCGACGCCGACCCGCACGTTGCGGATCCGCTCCGGGTGCAGCGCGTAGTCGACGACGCGCTTGTAGTTCGTGTCGGAGTCCTGCTTGCTGCTCCAGGTCGCCAGCGGCCAGCCGTGGACCGAGGCCTCGACCTGCTCCATCGGCAGGTTCGCGCCCTTCACCAGGCGCACCTTGATGCCGGCGCCGCCGCCGGCCCGGCGGGCGGCGCTCCACTCCTGCAGGCGGATCATCGCCGAGAGCGCGTCCGGCAGGTAGGCCTGCAGCACGATGCCGGCCTCGAGGCCGAGGAACTCCGGCCGGTCGAGGATGCGGGTGAAGACCGCGATGGTGAGGTCGAGGTCCTTGTACTCCTCCATGTCGAGGTTGATGAACTTCTGCGGCGAGGAGGCTGCGGCCCGGGCGAACAGCGGCGCCAGCTCCTCGACGATGTCGTCGACCGCGGCGTCGAAGGCCCACGGGTTGTGCGGGGCGGTGCTCGAGGAGACCTTGATCGAGACGTAGTCGACGTCGTCGCGGGCGAGGAGCCGGTGCGTCCCCTCCAGGCGGCGGTGGGCCTCCTCGCGGCCGAGGACGGCCTCGCCGAGCAGGTTCATGTTGAGCCGGACGCCGTCGCGGCGGATCGCGGCGATGGCCGGGCCCAGGCGCGAGTCGGTCGCGTCGATGATCAGGTGGCCGACCATCCGCCGCAGCACCCGGCGCGCGATCGGCACCACGACGTCCGGGAGGAGCGGCGCCATGACGCCGCCGAGGGCGACCGCGCCGCGCATCGGAGCAGGGAGGAAGGACGGCACGCCGCCCGCGATCGCCTTCAGCGCCGCCGCCGCGACGCGGGTGTCCTCGGGGCGGACGACGCCGTCGACGAAGCCGACCGTGAAGTCCAGGCCGGCCGGGTCCTTCAGCACGCCCGCCAGCTGCGCCCCGGAGGCGTCGATCGGGATCGCGGACGCCTCGCGCAGCCAGCGCCGCACCAGGGCGACGCTCTCGTCGACCAGGCGGGGATCGATCGAATCGGCGGACGGGCCGTCGGCGGCGGGGCCGGTGGCGAGAGCGGGGCTGGCGAGATCCGTCATGGTGCGGTCCTTCTGCTCTGAGGTGGGTGCCTTCAGTATTCGACCGACTACCGTTGAGCAGAAGCGACCGTTCCTTACCGGTACCGGTCAGCTCAGCTGAACGATCGGAGAGACGCCGTGCTCGATGTCCGCCGCCTGGTCCTGCTCCGCGAGGTGGCCATCCGCGGCACTCTCGCGGCCGCGGCCGAGGCCCTCGCCTACAGTCCCTCCGCCGTCTCGCAGCAGCTCGCCGTGCTCGAGCGCGAGGCCGGCGTCGAGCTGCTGCGGAAGGCGGGCCGGCGCGTGCAGCTCACACCCCAGGCCGAGATCCTGGTCGAAGCGGCCGGCGAGGTGATGGCCCTGCTCGAGCGGGCGGAGGCGGCGCTCGCGGCCTCGGGGGAGTCGGTGACCGGGCGGGTGCGCGTCGCGGTGTTCCAGTCGGCCGCGCTCGCGCTCATGCCGGGCGCGCTCCGGGCCGTCGCCGACCGCTTCCCGGAGGTGCGCGTCGAGATGGTGCAGCGCGAGCCCGAGGGTGCGCTGCACGAGACGTCGTGGGCGCGGGAGTTCGACCTCGTCGTCGCCGAGCAGTACCCCGGCCACTCGACCTCCTGGCTGCCCGGACTGGTGCGCAGCGACCTGACGACCGACGCGATCCGCCTCGCCGTGAGCCACGACTCCGCCGTCGTCGACCTCGCCTCGGCCCGCGACTCCGCCTGGGTGATGGAGCCGCGCGGCACCGCGAGCCGCCACTTCGCCGAGCAGACCTGCCGGGTCGCGGGCTTCGAGCCGGACGTCCGCTTCGAGACCGCCGACCTGCAGGCGCAGATCCGCCTCGCCGCCTCCGGCCACGCCGTCGCCCTGATGCCCGACCTGGTCTGGGCGGGCGAGGCGCCGGACTGCCGCCTCCTCGAGCTGCCCGGCACGCCCCGTCGCACGATCTTCACCGCACAGCGCGAGGCGCAGCTGGCGTCGCCGGCCGTGCGGGTGTTCCGGGAGTGCCTGGCGGAGGTGGCGGGGCGGTTCGCGTGAGGCTGGGGGCGTGCGGGGGTGCGTGAGGCGGGGCGGTTCGGTGCGGTTCGGGTGAGCGGGGGCGTGTGTGGCGGTGCGGTTCGCGTGAGCGGGGGGCGTGTGGCGGTGCGTGTGGCGGGGTGTTGCGCCGGTGTCCTGCGCGCGCCGCCCCGAGGACGGCGGGGATGTGCGGTGTCGGCTGCGGTGATCCCTCCCTCCACAGGAGGGCTTCACGCCGGTTCTCCACGGATATGACGATCCGTCGCTTCCGTGTCGGTGGTCGCCGATTGAATACACGTATGACGATGATCAGCGGGTCCACAGCAGCGGAGGCGGTGCTCAGCGAGGTGCGTGCTCGCGGCGACCGAGCCGCGGCGCTGGCCCGCTCGGCGTCCCCGCTGCTCCTGGCCGCGGCCGAGGAGCTGCACGCCGGGCACCGGGCCGCGCTCGAGCATCCGGAGTCGTTCGCCCGCGGCTCGGCGCCGCACGCGTCGAGCGACCTCGCCGAGCGGTCGATCCGCGCGGAGTTCGCCGTCGCCCTCGGAGTCTCCGAGCGGGTCGCCTCCCGCGAGCTCGACCACGCGCGCCTCCTCGTCGAAGACCTGCCGACCACCCGCGCCGCCCTCGCCGGGGCGCGCCTGCGGTGGGAGGCGGGCCAGGTCGTCTGCGCCGTCGCGGCCACCCTGCCTCCGGGCTCCCGCGCCGCGTTCGATACGCGGGCGGCCGAGCTCGCGGCCCGCACCACGCCGACCCAGCTGCGGCGCGCTCTGGCGCGGCTGCGGGAGGAGCTCCACGAGCAGCCCCTCGCCGAGCGCCACCGACGTGCCCGCGAGGACCGCGCGGTCTGGCTGACCCCCGAGGTCGACGGCATGGCGACGCTCTGCGCCCTCCTCCCCGCCCCGGTCGCCGTGGGGGCGTACAGCCGCCTCGACCGGATCGCCCGGATCCTCCGCGACGGCGCCGAGGGGCCGGCGGGGGCGGAGCCGCCTGCCGCCACGGATGCGGGCTCCTGCGGGGCGGAGTCGAGCGGGACGACCGGGGCGGAGCCGACCGGAATCACCGGGGCGTGCGACGTCGACGCGATCTCCGGAGCGGGCGACGAGCGGACCCTCGCCCAGCTGCGAGCCGACGCTCTGGCCGACCTCCTCTGCGAGGCGGACGTCATCGGCACGGCGCCCGACCCGGTCGGCGCCGATCGGCCCGTTCCGACCCTCGTCACCGGCGTGCGCGCCGAGGTGCGGGTCACCCTGTCGGCGAGCACCGCGTCCGGCGCCGACGACGCCTCCGCCGAGCTCGACGGCTACGGCCCGATCCCGGCGGACGTCGCCCGGAGCCTCGTCCCCGCGACCGTCACCCGCGTGCTGACCGAGCCCCGGACGGGCGCCGTCCTCTCGGTCGGGCGCACACGCCGACTGCCGCACCGCGAGCTGCGGCTCCTCCTC
Organism: Rathayibacter sp. AY1E6; assembly: GCF_002931115.1. Lineage (NCBI taxonomy): Bacteria > Bacillati > Actinomycetota > Actinomycetes > Micrococcales > Microbacteriaceae > Rathayibacter > Rathayibacter sp. AY1E6. The sequence continues at coordinate 7,468 of NZ_PSVK01000028.1, forward strand.
CAGCTCCGCGACGTGACCTGCCGCTTCCCCGGCTGCACCCGCTCCGCCGCGGGCGCCGAGGCCGACCACGTCGTCGAGTGGCGAAACGGCGGCGGCACCGACCCCGGCAACCTCGCCAGTCTCTGCGTCGCCCACCACCACGTGCGGCACGGCGACCGCTGGACCTACGTCCTCCACCCCGACGGCACCGCCGACTGGACCACCCCCACCGGCCGCCGCATCACCACGCGCCCGCCGGGCCTCGAGGAACGGCTCCGTCCAGGCCCACCCGCGACCCCGAGGTTCGAGGACCGGCCGCCGCCGTTCTGACACGCTGCCGTTCTGACACGCTGCCGTGCTGCCGTGCTGCGGTGCTGCGGTGCTGCCGTGCTGCGGTGCTGCGGTGCTGCCGTGCTGCCGCGCTGCCGTGCTTTCGTGCTCCCGTGCTGCCGTGCACCCCTGAGGGAATCGGCTGTCGGGCGGGTTCGGCCCATGGCGCGGGTTCGCACTGGTGATCGGGCCGTGCTGTCGCTCGGAGGCGAGTGCTCAGCGACCTCCCGCCGCGCCACTGACGCTCGGATCTGCGCCTTCGCTCGGGTTCACGCGGCCGCACCGTCGCACCACCGCCGCACCACCGCCGCTGAGGCGCGGACCGTCACCGGGGCCGCACCGTCGCCTGACACCGTGCCGACACCAGGGCCGTGCCGCCGCCGTTCGCCATGCCGCCGTTCAGCCACCACGATGCAGCACCTCGGCAGCTCAGCACCTCGGCAGCTCAGCGCGCGCCTAACCGCCGTCGAGCGCCGTCGCGTCGGGCCGCCGTTCGGGCAGCGCGTCTCGCGACTGCGCTGGCGCCCCGCACGGCCCCACGGCTGATCCGGCGGGGTGCGCAGTCCGGGCGCGCAGTCCGGGCACGCCCGCGCGGTCAGTCGGCGACGCGGAGGAGCACCTCGCCCGTCGTCCCGCCCCGCAGCCGTCCCGCCGCCGCGACGCTACGCCACCAGGAAGCGGTCCGCCGTCCGCAGCGAGAGCGCCATCGTCGCGAGCGCCGGGTTCGCGATCAGCGCGCTCGGGAACACCGAGTTGTCGCACACCCAGAGGTTCGGCACGTCGAAGCTGCGGCCGTCCGCGTCGATCACGGCGTCGCCCGCGTCGGTGCCCATCCGCACGGTGCCGAGCGTGTGCGCCGTGCGCGCCATCACCCGCGTGCTCGTCGCGCCGGCCGCCTCCACGATCGCGGTCATCGTCCGGATCGCGTGCCGGTCGATCGCCTCCTCGTTGGCGCCCGCCGAGAACGTGATGCGCGCCTTCGGCACCCCGTGCTCGTCCAGCTCGTCGGTCAGCTCCAGCCGGTTGCCGTCGGCGGGCAGGCACTCCGCGTTGATCCCGACGCCCGCCGCGAAGCGGTAGCCGTCGAGCGCGTCCATCAGAGCGCTGCCCCAGAGTCCCGCGCCGCGGGCGAGCGTCGTCGCGTAGGTCAGCGGCATCACTCCGAGGCTCTGGATCAGGTAGCCGCCCGCGAAGTCCGCGTCGGCCGGGCGGACGGTGTCCTCGGTGATCACCGAGGAGGGGTAGCCGCGGTAGCCGCGCATCTCGTTCTCGAAAGTGCCCCAGACCTGGGTCGCCCCGTGCGCCAGGAAGTTCCGGCCCACCTGGCCGCTGCTGTTCGCGATGCCGGTGTGCAGGAGGAGCCGGGGCGTCTCGATGCCGCCCGCGCAGAGGAACAGGGCGGAGCAGCGCTGCCGGTGCTCCACTCCGCCGCTCGTGTAGACCACGGCGCACACGCGTCCCGCGGCGTCCAGCTCGATCCCGTGCACGAACGAGTCGGCCCGGATCTCGGCGCCGGCCCGAACCGCCTCCGGCAGGTAGGTCACGTCCATGCTCGTCTTCGCGCCGGTCCGGCAGCCCTGATGGCACTGGCCGCAGTTGACGCAGGAGGGCCGGCCGTCGTCCCGCGGGCCGCTGAGCACGGCGGCGGGCGCATCGGTCGCGCGCATCCCGATCGCCGCGCAGCCGCGCAGCATCATGTCGGCCGAGGCGTTCCGCGCGAGCGGGCCCTGCAGGTAGCGGCGCGACGGGTCCCACGGGTACTCGGCCGGGCCCGCCACTCCGATCGTCGCCTCCACCTTCTCGATGTACGCGGTGAGCTCGGCGTGCTCGATCGGCCAGTCGCGGCCGACGCCGGAGTCGCTCCGGAGTCGCAGGTCGCGCGGGTCGGGGCGGGGCGTGAACGCGCCCCAGTGCAGCGTCGAGCCGCCGACCCCGCGGCCGCTGTTGTTCTGCCCGAAGGCGGTGGGGGTCTCGCCTCCGCTGAGGCGCTCCTCCATCCAGTTGATCTCGACGGCCGCCGTCTCGTCGGCGGTGTGGCCGAGCGGATCGACGTGCGGCCCGGCCTCGAGGGCGACGACGCGCAGCCCGCGAGCGGCGAGCACCGAGAGCAGGGGCGCTCCGCCGGCCCCGGTGCCGATCACGACGGCGTCGACCGTCTCGTCGAGCGGGAAGCGGCGCATGCCGGTCGTGTTCATCGGTGACTCCTCGTCGTCGGTTCCCAGGTCTCGCGGTCGTCGGCGCCGAGCAGGCGGAAGCCCGTCACGAGCGGCAGCGTGTCGCCGCCGCTGGCGTAGCCGTCGTAGCCGATCCGCGCCATCGACGCGGGGTGCGCCAGCCACTGCTTCACGAGGTCGACGCGGCAGTCCTCGAACCAGGCGGTCAGCTGCTCGGCACCGAGCCCGCCGGCCGAGCGGTCGCCGGGCTCCGCGGAGCCGTCGGCGATCGCGGTGAGGCGCGCGTCCTGCTCGGCGGGGCCGAGGCCGGCGAAGCCCCGGAGGGCGTCGAGCGCCAGACCGTAGGCGATCGGGTCGGCCGGCAGGTCGGCGTTGCGCCAGCCGTCGCCCTCGCCGTTCGCGAGCTGCGTGTCCACCCGTGCGGCCAGGTCGATCCGGCCGCCCTCCTGAGGGACGACCCGGTCGGCGATCGCGCGCAGCTCCGCGAGCTGGGCGACGGTCAGGGCGCGCGGCGCGTACTCCGGGTCGTCGGCGAGCGCGCGCACCGCCAGCAGCCCGCGCACCCGCGTGGAGGTGCGGGCGGAGGCGATGGCAGCGCCGACGTCGGCCGGGACCGACGGCGCCGTGCCGGCCTCCTCCTCCCAGAACCGGCGGATCGCCGCCGCCACCTCGACCGGGCGCTCGAACGGCAGCAGGTGGCCCGCCCCGGCGAGCGTGAGCAGCCGGGCACGGGAGTAGAGGGAGCCGTTCAGGCGGCGCTGCGCGTCGGCGCCGAGGTCGCCGTCCTCACCGCCCGCGATCAGGAGCGCGGGCACGGCCCCGAGGGCGGCCTCTCCGGTGCGGTCCTCGCGGCTGCCGTGCTCGAGCCAGTCCCGCCAGCCCTCGGGGGAGTAGCGGCGCAGCTCGGCCAGCACCTCCGCGTCGGCGTCGGCGGGCAGCGGCGAGCCGACGTTCTGGTCGACGAACTCGCGCGCCTGCGCCTCGTCGAGGTGCCCGTCGTCGACCCAGCCGAGCATGGTCGAGCGGCGCTCCTCCTCCATCGGTTCGGGCGAGAGCGGCGACCCGGCGAGGAGCACGACGCCCGCGAGCCCGAACAGGCCCGAGCGGCCGGTGACCGTGCGCGAGGCCACGAGGGAGGCGATCTTCCCGCCCATGCTGTGCCCGAGGAGCAGCCAGCGGGAGGCGTCGTGCTCGCGGATCCGGCGGATCGTGGCGGCGGTCATCTCCTCGAGCGAGGTCCCGGATCCACCGGGCAGGTCGAGCGCGACGAGGTCCGCGACGTCGGCGAGCTCGCGGCCGAGCGCGTCGAAGGCGCGGCCGTCGAGCCCGAGTCCGGGCAGGGCGAAGAGGGTGGGGCGGGGGCTGGTGGACACGGGCGTCCTGTCGGATCGGCCGCGCCACGGCGGTGGGGAGCGGGAGGGGAGCGGCGGCGGGGGGCCGGCCCTCCCCATCCGACCACACGGCGTGCGCGCGCCCGGACCCTTGCGCCGGCGGGGCACTCGTGCTGTGCTCTGCGCCACCGTTCCGCGCCACGATGCCGGGCGGTCGTGCCGCCCCTCTGTGCCGCCCCTCCGTGCCGGGCCTCAGAGCGGGGAGGCGAACACCACCAGGTTGTCCCGATAACGGCCGATCGCCGCGTCGTACTCGCCTCCGCAGGTCACGAGGATCAGCTCCTCCTCGAGGGTCGCGCCGAAGACGCGGGCGGTGGGGAACGCGGCCTTGGCGTGGGACTCGACCGCCGTCACCCGGTAGCGGTGGTCGGAGCCGTCCACTCCGCTCACCGCGATCTCATCGCCCGGGGCGAGCTCGCCGAGGCGGAAGAAGACCGCGGGACCGGACCGCGAGTCGACGTGCGCCGCGATCACGGTGCGGCCGCTGCCACCCGGGCGCCCGCCTCCCGAGAACCAGCCGACGTCGTCGTAGTCCACCGGCACCTCCATCGCCCCGTCCGACTGGATGCCCAGCGCGATCAGCGGCTCGTCCAGGCCCATCGCGGGCACGCTCAGCCGGGCGGGCTCGACGCCGACGGTGCGCGCAGGCGCGGCAGCGGCGGGGTCGGGCGCGGGGACCGGGGGAGGAGTGAGCGGGGGAGCAGAAGCGAGGGCCGGAGGCGCGGGCGCGCTCGCGGGCGTCTCCGCTCCTCCGCTCCCGTCCGCGGCGGCGCACCCCGCGAGGAGCAGCACGGCGCACAGTGCCGCCGCTCCGCTCCTCGACCGGGTGCCCACGATCAGGAGGCGGTGCGCCGGCGGGCGACGACCACTCCGGCCGCGCCGAGGGCGGCGACGGCTCCGAGGCCGGCCATCGCGGCGAGACCGGACGGGCCCGTGGCGTCGCTCCCGGCGGCGGTCGCGCCGCCACCGGTCTGGAGGCCGCCGACCGGCACCTGCGAGAGCTGGCCGCGGACGACGCCAGCCGCATACGAGGCCGTGTGGGAGTCGCCCGCGAAGGCGGCGGGATCGGCCTCGAGGGCCTTCAGCGTGAATCCGGCGCCGGTGTCGGCCCCGTTCGCCTGGATGCCCGTGGTGAAGGGGCCCTGCAGGCAGCCGCTGCTGGTGCGGGGGCCGTCTCCGACCGGGGCCGGGTTCGGGAACGCGATGCGCGGCGGGCCCGCCTTGCCCAGCGCCGCCTGGTGGATGTGCGTCGCGGTCTTCGCGGGGCTCTGGTAGTCGCCGGTCACGCCGGTGAGGGTGATGTCGTAGCAGATGACGTCGAGGTCGCTGTTGACCCGGAAGGTCATCTCGCCCGTGGCGCCGGGCTGGCCGGGGGTCGCGGCGGAATCGGCGTTCACGACCTGGTCGGGCGTCGCCATCACCGTGAAGGCGCTGGTGAAGGAGGACGGCTCGGCGACCTCGGTCTCGGCCTGGGCCGGCGCGGCGGCGAAGAAGGAGGCGGCGGCGACGGCGGTGATGCCGCCGAGGGAGAGCAGGCGGCGGCCGGCGCGGTTCCGCGCGGGGGACGTCTTCGTCATGGTGGAGCCTTTCGATCGCGAGCGCCGAGCGGGCCCGATGCAGGGAGTACGGCCGGAAGCGGCGCTGCGTTCACTCCATCTGAGAGGATCTTCACGGAGACGGTCCTCGCCTCCGATGAACGCCGCCGCCGCCGCGGCCGTACCCCCTTCCGACGGACCACCGGTCCCGACGAGGAGGCGGTGTGGCGCGCACGGCGACGGCACGACGAGACGAAGGGCCCGCGATGCCGCGCGAGCACTCGGAGGTCCCGGCTCCCGTGGTGCGCCTCGAGCCCCGGACGGCGGGGTTCGACCCGGCCGCCGCCTTCGACGAGCACGGGTCCGCCCTGCTCGGCTTCGCGCTCAACGCCCTGCGCGACCGCGGCCTCGCCGAGGACTGCGTGCAGGAGACGTTCCTGCGCGCCTGGCGCTCGCGGGCGAGCTACTCCGCCGAGCGCGCCAGCACCCGCACCTGGCTCTTCGCCATCGCCCGCAACGTCGTCATCGACGTGCACCGCTCGCGTCAGCGCCTGCCGCGCCTGATCGAGGCCGAGATTCTGGAGGAGGTGCCCGCGGAGGACCGCGACCCCCTCGAGCCGCTCGCGATCGCCGAGGCGCTCGCGCGGCTCTCCGCCGAGCACCGGCAGGTCGTCGTCGCCGTCCACCTGAACGGCGAGACCTACGCCGACCTGTCGGCGGCCACGAGCGTGCCGGTCGCCACCCTGCGCAGCCGCGCCTTCTACGCTCTCCGAGCGCTCCGCGGTCACCTCGCGGGCGCCGGATCCACCGACGAGGAGAGATCGTGATCGACCGAGACCAGCCCGACGGAGACCAGCCCGGCGGCCGCCGCGAGGAGCTCCTCGCCGCGGCCCTCGCCGGCGACCTCTCCGCCGAGGAGGCGCGGGAGTTCGAGAGCCTGCGCGCCGCCGACCCCTCGATCGACCGCGAGCTCGCGTCGTTCGGCTCGGTGGTCGACCGAGTCGGCGCGCTGGGCCGCTGGGAGGAGGCGGAGCCGTCGCCGGAGCTGCGGTCGCGCGTCGCGGCGCTCGCCGGGGAGCGGCCCGAGCGCGCGGAGAGTGCACGTGCCCCGCGCCGCCGTGCCCCGCGCCGCCGTGCCGTCCTGGCCGTCGCCGCGGCGGCCGCGCTCCTCGTCGTGGGCGGCGTCGCCGGAGCGGCCCTGCGGTCCGCCGAGGAGCGCCCCGTCGCGGGACCGCCCGGGACGCTCGGCGCCGTCGAGGCGATCGCCTTCGAGGAGCGGACTGCCGGCGTGACGCTCGACGGCTCGCTGGTCGCGCACACCTGGGGTACCGAGACGATCCTCCGCGGGACCGGCTTCGCCCTCGGCGAGAGCTACGACCTCGTGCTGGTCACCGGCTCCGGCGAGCGGCTCCCGTCCGGGTCCTTCCTCGGCAGCTCCGCGGAGCTCGACTGCGAGATGAACGCGGCCGTCCTGCGCGAGTCCGTCGCCGCCGTCGAGATCACCGACGCCGGCGGCGCGCTCGTCGCCTCGGCCGCCCTCCCCGCCGTCACCTGAGAGCCGGCGGCGCGGGCTCGCGGCGCGGCTTCAGCTCGCTGACGAGCGTGCCCGCGACGATGAACCCCGCCCCGAGCAGGGCGAGCGCGGGGAGCCGGTCGCCGGCGAGGCGGCCGATCAGGCCGGCCCAGACGGGCTCGGCGGAGTAGATGATCGTGGCGCGCGACGGCGAGACCGAGCGCTGAGCCCAGTTCATCGTCAGCTGGATCAGGCAGCTGCTCGCCCCGAGCGCGAGCGCGGGGATCAGCCAGGCCCCCGAGAACGCCGGGACCGCCTCGCCCGCGAGGGGCATCGAGGCGAACCCGAGCGCGCCGGCGACCAGCAGCTGCACCACGGTCACCCGGCCGAGGTCGACGCGTCCGGCGACGAGGCCGATCAGGATGATCTCGGCCGCGATCGGCAGCGTGCTCACGATCGTCGCCACCTCGCCCGCTCCGAGCGCGACGCCCGGCTGCGGGCCCGCGATCAGGAGCAGTCCGACGAACGCCAGCGCGACGCCCACCAGCGTCAGCACGCCCGGACGGCGACGGAACACGACCCACTGGAGCAGCGGCACCAGCGGCACGTACAGCGCGGTCAGGAACGCGGAGGTGCTGCTCGGGATCGTCTGCAGCCCGTAGCTCTGCAGGCCGTAGCCCGCGAAGATCATCACCCCGATCGCGACGCCGGCCGCGAGGTCGATCCGCCGCATCCCCCGGAGCGACCGGTGGAACACGACCGCGCTGATCAGCCCCGCGATCGCGAACCGCATCCCGACGAAGAACAGCGGACCACTGTGCTCCATCGCTATGTGCACGGCGAGGAAGGTCCCGCCCCAGATCGCGGTGATGCCGATGAGCGCCCACTCCGGACGAGTGAAGCGGAGGCCCCGGAGCGGCGAGATGTGCATCATTCTGCACATCCTAGGAGCATCAGGGGCCTGTCGGTGCAGAATAGTGCGCATGTCGGCTCCCGTCCTCGCCCACCTGGGCGGCAACCTCCGTCTCGCGCGGCGCGGAGCCGGACTGAGCCAGTCCGCGCTGGCGGCGCGCTCGGGCATCAGCCGGCGGACGATCGTCGCGGCCGAGGCCGGCGAGGCCAACATCTCGCTGACCGGAGTCGACCGCCTCGCGACCGCCCTCGGCACCACGTTCACGGCACTCGTCTCGGCCCCGGGATCCGCGCCCGCGGCGATCGACCAGGTCGCCTGGCGGGGAGCGGGCGAGGCGAGCGTCGCCGTCCTGCTCTCCTCCGTCCCCGCGCGCCGGGAGGCCCAGCTCTGGACCTGGACGCTCGGCCCCGGGGACCGCTACGACGCGCAGCCCGACCCCGAGGGGTGGCACGAGATCCTGCTCGTCACCGCCGGCGCGCTCCTCCTGGAGCGGGAGGGCGAGGAGCCCGTGCGGCTGGAGCCCGGACGGCACCTCGCCTTCCCGACCTCGCGGCACTACTCCTACGTGAACGCGGTGGACGCCGTCACGACGCTCGTCCGGATCGTGGTCGACTGACGGGTCGGCGCCTCAGGCCCGCGCGCGCAGGGTCTCGAGCAGCGCCGCGGGGGTCTCGGGGTCGTCGAGGCTGATCGCGAACTCGCGCGAGTGGTCCGTCGTCACCACCAGCCCCGGCCCGGCATGCAGGATGACGGCCGAGCGGCCCGGCATCACCCGGTAGCCCCAGCCGCCCCACTCCGACGGCCGCAGCTGGGCCGTGCCGGCCGAGGCGATGGTGTCGAGCGGGATGCGGCGCAGCGGGATGCCGAGGGCGGTCGTGACGACGCGGAGGCCGCGGCGGTCGGCGGTCACCCTCAGGCGGGAGAAGGAGAGGAGCACCAGCGCGACGACGCCGAGGACGACGGCCGTCGCGATCGCCGGACCGGTGGCGCCCGCCGCGGCGAGCGTCGCGAGGGAGAGGGCCGCGCCCGCCGCCGTGGCGACCCCGGCGACGGCGAACACCGGGCCCGTCAGCGTCTGCGACCAGGCGCCGGTCTCCTCCGCCGCCAGCGGCAGGCGGCCGGCGGCCAGGCGGGAGGCGCGCCGGGTGCCCGGAGCGATCAGCGCGGGCACGACGGCGAAGAGCATCCCTCCGAGCAGCGCGAGCAGCCATCCGCCGAGCTCCGCCCCCTCGGCGCGCCCGGCCGCGAGCGTCGTGCCGACCGAGGTCGCCCAGGCGGAGGCGCCCATCCCGGCGACGAGGCCGAGGGTCGCCAGCAGGAGCCGCGGGGCGCGCCCGACGGCCGCCGCCACGACGCCCGCGACGGCCGGGAGCCCGGAGAGCACGAGGGCGATCGCGAGCAGGGCGCCCGTCGCCGCGGTCGCATCGGCCGCCCCGGTCCCCGACCAGTGCGAGGCGAGCTCCGCGGGCAGAGCGTCGTCCAGGACGAGGCGCGAGACGAGCACTCCGGCGGCGGGGAGCAGGAGGGACGCGGCGGCGAGGAGCTCGCGGCGGCGGTCGGCGGTGGCGGTCATGATCCGGTCCTCTCGATCAGGCGGACGAGCTCCGCCGGGGTGATGCCGCTGCGGCGGGCCTCCGCGAGCAGCTCGTCGACCAGGGCGGTCACGCGCACGAGCCCGGGCCCGGCCGACTCCGTGATCCACGCGCCGCGGCCCCGGCGCATCTGGAGGATCCCGTCGTCGCGCAGGGCGGCGTACGCGCGCAGCACGGTGTGCATGTTGATGCCGAGCGAGTCGGCGAGCTCGCGGGCGGGCGGCAGGCGGTCGCCCGCCGAGAGCTCGCCCCGGGCGACGGCCGAGCGCACCTGCGACTCCAGCTGGTCGGCGAGCGAGCCCGCCGCGGAGTGGTCGACCCGGAACAACATGTTTGCAATGTTAGTAGAACAAGCAGTGCATCACCAGGCCCTCAGTGCAGCGCGAGCGACACCGCCAGCACCACCATCACGACCGCCACGGCCGCGTCGAGGATCCGCCAGGCCCCGCGGCTCCGGAACAGCGGCCGCAGCGCCCGCGCCCCGAAGCCGAGAGCGGTGAACCACAGCACGCTCCCGGCCGCCGCCCCCGCCCCGAACCACCAGCGCTCGTCGCCGTGCGTGTTCGCCACCGACCCGAGCAGCACGACCGTGTCGAGGTAGACGTGCGGGTTGAGCAGCGTGAGCGCCAGGCACGTGCCGATCGCCGTGCGGAGCGACGTCGAGGCGCCGGCCGGATCGCCGTCGAGGGTCCCCGGCCGCAGTGCGCGCCTCGCCGCCATCACCGCGTAGGCGAGGAGGAAGGCGATGCCGCCCCAGCGGATCACCACCAGCAGCCACGGCGCCGACTCCAGGACCGCTCCGATCCCCGCGATCCCGAGCACAATCAGCGCGGCGTCGCAGAGCGCGCAGATCGCGACGACGGCGGGCACGTGCTCGCGGCGGAGGCCCTGGCGGAGCACGAAGGCGTTCTGCGCGCCGATCGCGATGATGAGCGAGAGGCCGAAGCCGAGGCCGGAGAGGGCGGCGAGGAGGGGGGACACGCTCCGACGCTAGGGCGGGGCGCTCCTGTAGACCAGCTCATGCTCCTTCAGTACCGTAAGCAGCACTGATGCTGACAGACGACCTCGACCTCTCCCGCCTGCGCGCGCTCGCCGCCTCCGTCCGGTTCGGCTCCTTCGACGCCGCCGCCCGGGCCCTGCACATCACCCCCTCCGCCCTCAGCCAGCGGATCAAGGCGCTCGAGACCGCCGCCGGCCGCGTCCTGCTGGTGCGCTCGCGCCCGGTCGTCGCGACCGAGGCCGGTGCGGGGCTACTCCGCCTCGCCCGCCAGATCGAGCTCCTCGCCGACGACGCCGTCCGCTCGCTCGGCGGCGAGGACGCGGCGGGGGCGGGCCCGGTCGTCCTCCCGCTCGCCGTCAACGCCGACTCCCTGGCCACCTGGGTGCTGCCCGCGCTCGCCTCCGTCCCCGACGTCGTGGTGGAGCTGCACCGCGAGGACCAGGCGCACACCACCGCGTTCCTCCGCGACGGCACCGTGCTGGCGGCCGTCACCGGAGAGTCGGAAGCGGTGCTCGGCTGCACCGTCGCACCGCTCGGAGTGATGCGGTACCGCGCCATGGCCGCGCCCGCGTTCGCCGAGCGCTGGTTCCCTGACGGCGGCACGGCCGGTCTCGCGAGCGCTCCGCTGGTCGTCTTCGACGAGAAGGACCGCCTGCAGGACGACTTCCTCCGAGCCGCCGGCGTCGAGGGCCGCCCGCCGCAGCACCGCGTCCCCGGGTCGACCGACTTCGAGCGGGCCGTGCGCCTGGGCATGGGGTGGGGGATGCTGCCCGAGCTGCAGGCCCCGGTCGGCGGCGACGGCCTGGTCGAGCTGGGCGGCGACCCCGTCGACGTCCCCCTCTACTGGCAGCAGTGGGCCCTGCACACGCCCGCCCTCGACGCGGTCGCCGCGGCCGTCTCCGCCGCCGCGCGCGCCGCGCTGCGCTGAAGGCGCGGCTCAGACCGCGAACACGTCGCGGAGGGTCACCGTCTCGAGCGAGCGCTCGCGGAGGATGTCGACGAGCCGCGCGTAGACCTGCGTCACCGGATCGAAGTTGGCGTGCCCGATCACGATGTGCTGCGGCAGGAACCACTGGTCCGCGAAGCCGACCACCTGCTCCGGCGTGATCCGCCCCGAGTCCGAGAGCGAGCCGTACCAGAGCACCGTCGCCGTGTAGCCGATCGCCGCCGCGGCGGCCCGGCTCCGCTCGTCCGTGTAGCCGAACGGCGGCCGGTAGAAGGGCGCCGCCTCCACCCCGTAGGTCGAGCGGATGAAGTCGCCGTTGCGGCCCAGCTCCTCCTGCACGCCGTCGCTCGAGAGGCTCGTCAGGTCGGCGTGCGACCAGGTGTGGTTCGCGAGCTGCACCTGCCCCGAGGCGACGAGCGGAGCCAGCAGCGGCGCGTTCACGGTCCACGAGTCGTACTTCCCGTTGAGGAAGAAGGTCAGCCGGGTGCCGGTGTCGCGGGCGAACTGCGCGTAGGCGGCGACCACGTCGGAGTCCGCGCCGTCGTCGACGGTCCAGGCGAGCGTGCTCCCCTCGCCGGGCAGCTCCGAGATCGTGCCGGAGGGCAGCGGCGCCTTCCGCCGCACCGGAGCCGCCGCGGCGGTGGTGGTCGGCACGGGGCGGGGAGGGGTCGGGACGGCGGTCGGAGCGGCGGACGGCAGCACCGCCGCCGGCGCCGTGCTCGGCGGGAGCGCCGCGGGAGCGGGCCGGGCGGGCGTGCACCCCGTCAGCGCGACCGCCGAGGAGGCGATCCCCAGCAGCAGCGCGCGTCGCCTCAACCGGTCCACGGGCCCCCCTCGCGAGCCCCGTCCCCCGGAGCGTCCCCGCGACCGTAGCGGTCGGGGAGGGAGCGGGCAACGCGGCGCGACACCCCTCCCTCCCCGCAGCCTCTACCGGAAGGTGCGCCTGACCGCGTTGTTCGCCGGCGTGGGATCGGCGGCGGCGGTCGACACCCTGGCGTCGATCGTCGTGGCGGCCGGCCGGTCGACGAGCGTCACCGAGTAGGTGGTGCTCCGCCCGGCCGAGACGCTCGGCGCGGTCCAGGTGAGGACCGTCGTGCCCGCGGCCGAGCCCTTCGTCTGCACGGCGCCGGGCGCACTCGCCACCGTTCCGCTGACGACGACCCGGGTGGTCGTCGTCGCCGCGTCCCGGGTGCCGGTGTTCCGGACGGTGATCGTGCCCGAGAGGGGAGCCGTCGCTGCCAGTCCCGGCGCCGGCGCCAGCGTCAGTGTGAGGTCGGCGCGGGTGGAGGACTTCACCTGCAGCGACTGCGTCACCGAGGTCGCGGCGAGCCACGCGGAGTCGCCCGCCTGCGTGGCCCGGACGGTGCAGCTCGCCGCGCCCGTCAGCCGCACCGTCGCCGTGCCCGCGCCGGTCGCGGTCAGCGTGCAGCTGCCGCTCGCGTACAGCTTCACGGGCAGACCGGAGGAGGCGTTGGCCGCGACCGGGTAGGCGATCCCCTTCTCGGGCGAGGACGGCATCGCGGTCGAGAAGGCGACCTTCTGCGCCTTCTTCTTCTGCGGGACGACCGCGGTGACCGCGATCGACTGGGTCGCCCGGGGAGCCGCGTCGTGCGAGGCGTCGCCGGCCTGATCCGCGGTGACGGTGCAGGTGCCGGATCCGCTGAAGGTCACGACGCCGCTCGCGAGCGAGCACGCGCCCGTGGCGCCGATCGTGACCGGCAGACCGGAGGAGCCGCCCGCCGCGGTCGGTGTGTAGCGGCCGCCCGCGGTCGCCGTGCTCGGAGCCGCGGAGGTGAAGGCGACCGTCTGCAGCGCCTTGCCGATCGGGAAGGTCCGGACGACCTGCTCCGCGGGCGCGTGAGCGTCGTCGCCGGCCTGATCCAGCGTCAGCGTGCAGGTGCCGACGGAGTCGTAGGACACCGTGCCGTCCTCTCCCAGCGAGCAGGAGTCGGAGGCGTCCAGCACCGGGTCGGCGCTCGACGGGCCGCGGACGATCGACGGGGTCCAGGAGCCGCCGATCCGGGCGTCCGTCGGAGCGGCGTCGCGGAACGACACCGCTCCCGCCGCCGTGCCGACCTCCACCGACTGCGTGATCCGCGGAGCCGCCGAGTGGCGCTCGTCCCCGGCCTGGTCCGCGGTCACCGTGCAGGTGCCGGAGCGGGTGAAGGTCACGACGCCGTCCGCGACCGTGCAGGACCCGGCCGCTCCGAGCACCACGGGGGCGCTCGACGCGCCGGCCGTCACGACGGGCGTGTAGGAGCCCCCCGCGACCGCCGCGTCGGGGACCGGCGAGGCGAACGCCAGCGTCTGGCCGAGGGCGCCGATCGCGAAGGTGCGGACGGACTGCGGAGCGGCGCCGTACCGCGAGTCGCCCGCCTGGTCGAGCGTCAGCGTGCAGGTGCCGACGGAGTCGTAGGACACCACTCCCGCGGCCGCCGAGCATGCTCCGGAGGCGGTCAGCACCGGACGCGCCGTGGACGGTCCGGCGACGATCCGCGGGGTGGTCGTCCCGCCGACCGTCGCGCCGGTCGGCGCGCTGCCGCCGAAGGAGACGGTGCCCGCGAGCAGTCCGACCGCGATCACCTGCGAGGCCCGCTCCGCCGCGTCGTACCGGGCGTCGCCCGTCTGGTCGGCGGTCACCGTGCAGGTGCCCGATCCGGTGAAGGCGACGACCCCGTTCGTGAGCGTGCAGGATCCGGAGGCGCCGAGCACCACGGGGCGCCCCGAGGCTCCGCCGGTCGCGGTCGGGCGGTAGGTGCCGCCCGAGAGCGCCGAGTCCGGCGCCTGCGAGGTGAAGGCCACGGTCTGCGCGACCCGGGTGATCTCGAAGCTGCGCACGGCCGTCGGCGCTGCGCTGTGGCGGATGTCGCCCGCCTGGTCCAGCGTCAGCGTGCAGGTGCCGGCGGAGTCGTAGGAGACCAGTCGGAAGGGCCCGACGGAGCAGGCGCCGGAGGCCGTCAGCACCGGGGGAGCACTGGAGGGGCCGGCGACGACCGCGGCCGTCGAGGAGCCCCCGACCCGGGCCTCGGCCGGAGCATCGCCGCCGAACGCGACGGTGCCCGCGAGCTGCGTGACCGCGACGGTCTGCGAGGCCTGCGCCGCCGCGGCGTAGCGCCCGTCGCCCGCCTGGTCCGCCGTGACGGTGCAGGTGCCGCTGCCGGCGAAGGTGACGACGCCGTCCGCGAGCGTGCAGGCGCCGGTCGCTCCGATCGTCACGGGGAGCCCGGACGCGCCGCCCGTCGCGGTCGGAGTGAGCGTGTCGCCGGCCGCGGCCGTCGACGGCGCGGTCGAGGTGAAGGCGACGGTCTGCGCGATCGCGGTGACCTCGAAGGTCTGGACCGCCCGCGCGGTGCCGTAGGCGGCGTCGCGGTAGTGGATCGCCGTCAGCGTGCAGGTGCCCGCGGAGTCGAACCGGACGGCGCCGTTCTCGCCGTCGGAGCAGGCGCCCGAGACGCTGAGCACCGAGGGGCCGGAGGACGGTCCGCGCGTGAAGGCGGGAGTGAAGGATCCGCCGACCTCCGCGTCGGTCGGGACGGCGGTCGTGAACGCCACGGAGCCGGGCGCGTAGCCGACCTCCACCTCCTGCACGGCGGGCCGGGCGCTGTCGTACTGCCGGTTGCCGTTCTGGTAGGCGAAGACGCCGCAGACGCCCTTCGTGGTGAAGGTGACCACGCCGTCCTTCGCCGAGCACGTCGCGGTGGTGAGGAGGAACGGAGCGATGCCCGAGGCGCCGCCCTCGATCACCGGGCGGTACGTGTCCCCCAGGACGGCGCCGACCGGAGGCGCGCTCGTGATCCGGACCGTCTGCGGGAGGAAGTAGATCGAGTACTCCTGCTCGGCGTGCCGCGCGGGCCAGTAGCCGTCTCCGGGCTGGTCGAGGGACAGCACGCAGAGCCCGGCCCCGTCGTTCCGCACGGTCACTCCGTCCGGGAGGATCGAGCAGTCTCGGCTCGCGGAGAGCACGGGCACGCCCTTCGACGGGCCGGGCACGATCGTCGGCCGGTACGTCTCGAGCGACATCGCGTGCGGGGGCGCGGTGCTCCCGAAGGAGAGGTTCCCCTCGGGAGTCCCGACCGTGATGACCTGCCGGACCTGCGGAGCGGCGTCGTGCCGATCGTCCGCGGCCTGGTCGATCGTCACCGTGCAGGTGCCGTCGCCGAAGAACGTCACCACGTCGTCCGCGATGGTGCAGTTGCCGTTCTCGATCACCGCGATCACGAGCGGGTTGCCCGAGCCGCCGCCGGTCGCCTCGACCGTGTACCGGTCGTCGGTGAACACCCGGTCGGGCGGAGTCGAGGTGACGACGACGGTCTGGGGGATCCGCGAGATCGGGACGAAGCGCACCAGGCCGTCGGCGGCCGCGTACACCTCGTCGCCCGGCTGGTCGAACTGCACGCCGCAGGTCGAGGGCTCGGTGTAGGTCAGGATCTGCGCACCCGTCGCGTCGGGGGCGACGGTGCAGCCGAAGAAGGTCCTGACGAGCACCGGCAGTCCCGAGCTCGAGGTCGCCGTGGCGACGCCGGTCGACTCCAGGACGCCGGTCTTCGGCACCGCGACCGTCAGGGTCTGCGACGCCTTCGCGACTTCGAGATCGAAGGAGGCGCGCCCCGCGGTGTAGTGGTCGTCGCCGGCCTGATCCGCGGTCACGGTGCAGGTGCCGCTCCGGGTGAAGGTCACGACGCCGTCGGCGATCGCGCAGGATCCGGTCGCTCCGATCGAGACGGGGCTCCCGGAGCCGCCGCCGGTGGCCGTCGGAGTGAAGGTGCCCAGCGCCGTCGGCGCGGTCGGCCGCGAGGAGGTGAAGGCGACCGTCTGCGAGAACTTCCGGACCGTGATCCGGAACGAGGACGTGCCGGTGTTGCCGGCCTCGTCGTCCGCGGTGCAGTCGACCGTCGTGTCCCCGATCGGGAAGACGCTTCCCGAGGCGGGCGTGCAGGTCGAGCCCACGGCTCCGTCGACCGCGTCCTGCGCGGAGGACGCGAAGGTGACGACGGCGCCGGAGACGTCGGCCGGCTCGGCCGTGACGGCGGCGGGCACGGTCACGACGGGGGCCGAGCGGTCGGCCAGCGCGAAGGTGCCGGGGATCGACCGGAGGGTGTAGTTCGGCCCCGCGTCGCCTCCGTCGCACCGCGTGACGTAGTCGCCGACGGGCGTGCGCGCTCCGATCGTCACCTTCCCGGTGCCGTCCACCGTGTAGTAGGCGCCGGTCGGCTCGGTGACGAACCGGTCGGTTCCTGCGAAGCCGTCGGCCGTGCAGGTGACCGTCGGGGCGGTCGCGGTGCCGTGCGCCTGCGTCCCGGGGCTCGACGCGGTCACCGAGAGGGGCGCCGGCGAGATCGTGAGCGCGCCGTCGATGGTGATCAGCTGTCCCGAGGGGTTCGTCAGGCCGGAGCAGCGCGTGGGGTAGCGGCCGACGGGGGTCGTCGCGGAGAGCGCCAGCGGCGTCGTGAATCCGGTGTCGGACGCCGCGAAGGCGCCGCAGGAGACCGTCCCCGAGGGGGAGCCGGTCACGGAGGCGGTGATCGCGGGGGGAGTGGATCCGTAGGTCGACGAGGGCGAGGAGGCGGTCACCATCGGGACGGCCGCGACGATGCGCAGCGCGCCGTCCTTGTACCCCGCGATCGTGTAGTCGCTGCTGACCTTCGCGCCGCTGCACCGCGTGGTGAAGGTGGTGAAGGTGGAGGTGGGCCAGTTCGGGATCAAGCGGTAGATGACGTCGTCCGCCGTGACGATCGGCCGGTAGACGCCGGCCGTGAGCGGGGCGCCGAAGGTGTCGGTGCCGACGAAGGCGGCCGTGCAGCGCAGGTCGGGGGACGGCGCGCCTCGCGGGTAGTCGACCGTCGGGGCGGTCACCGTGAGCGCCTTCGGCTTCGCCGTGAAGCTCTGCAGGGGCTCGCCCGCCCAGCCCAGAGGAGCGAGCGCGTCGAGCCTCGCCGCGAGCGTGCAGACGCCGGCGTGGAGCACGGTCACCCTCATGCCGCTGACGGAGCAGGTCTCGGCGGTCCTGCTGCTCAGGACGATCGAGCGGCCGGGCACATCGACGGCCTGCGCGTAGGGGCTCGCGTCGAAGGAGTCGCCGTACGCCTTCTGCGGGAGCGTCGACAGGTCGAAGCGCACGCCGCCCACCGCCACGGTGGCCGGCTCGCTGCGGACGCTGCCCCCGCAGGTGGTCAGGGTCGCCCGGTAGCGGTAGGAGCCGGTGGGATCGGGGCCGGCCTCGAGGAACGCGGTCCCGTCCTCCCGGGCGCCCGCCCGGCCGAGGGCGGGCTTCCACGTGGCGCCGCCGTCGGTGGACCTCTCCCAGGACACGGCGGGGATGCCGCCGTAGACGGCCGAGACGCTCACGCCCATCGTCAGCGTGTAGACCTGGTTGGTGACGCCCGCGATGTCCGAGGGCTGCCGGGTGATGACGGGTGCCGCGGCGCACGCGCGCACCTCGTGGCGCAGAGCGGGGAGCGCCGACCAGCTCCCGCGTCCCGCCTCGGCGGGGGTGATGGTGTCGGGGTAGTGCGCGCGGATCTCGTTCCAGCCCTGCGGGATGTCCCTCGTGGTCAGAACGCCGACGCCGTCCGCGTCGAGGGTCACCCTGCTGGTACCTGCACCGGTGAGGATCTCGACGGTGCCGCCGGCGGCCACCGGCCGGCCCAGGCTCGGGATGGTCACCCTCGCGGTGACGGTGACCTCCTGCCCGAGCATCGAGAAGTCGGGGGTCCGCGTCACGGTCACGGCGGTGTCGTACACCGGAGCGACCACGGGGTCGGCCGCCGTCGGGCCGGCCGTCTGCGAGATCCTCGTCACGCTCGGGTGCACGTAGCTCGAGCCGCCGCCGCCGGCGCCGGGGTCGTTCATGACGCCGAGGGTGTCGTTCATGCTGCCGAACACGTAGGGCGATCCGCCGCCGCCGCCGTACCACCAGCCGGCCCCGCCGCCGCCGCCGCTGTGGCCGGGGAACGAGCAGTTGCCGCCGCCGCCGCGGGAGGCGCCGGCGTCGGCGCCCTTGCCGTCGTTGAGGAACACGCCCCACTGGCCGTTGTTGCCGTCGGCGCACTCGCCGAACGTGCTGTAGCCGCGGGCGCCGGGCGAGCCGCCCGAGCTCTGCCCGGCCGCGCCGCCGCCGCCGCCGTCGGCCGCGTTGTTCCTGCCGCCGTTCCCGCCGCCCCTCGCGCCGCTGCCGGCGTCGGCGTCGCCGCCGACCGAGGACCGCCCGCCGCCGCCTCCGCCGCCCGCCGCCACGGCGAGGGCGTGCTGACAGCCGTCCGAGCCGGCCGTGCTGAGGTACTGGGCGTCGCCGCCCGCGCCGCCGGAGTCGCCCGCGTAGACGCCGCCGTTCACGTAGCGCGTGGCGCCTGCCGCTCCGGCCGGGGCGCCGGTGAGGCGCCCGATCTCCAGCACCTGCCCGGGTGTGACGGGCACCTCCACGACGAGGCTGGAGCCGCGTCCGCCGGCGTTGCCCGTCCCGAGGCCGCTCGCACCCTTCCCGCCGTTCTGTCCGCTGAGGACGGCGCGGACCGTCGAGACCCCGGTCGCGGGAACGGTGTACTGCGACACCGTCGAGACCTTCGGGGAGGTGAAGCATGCGGTGCTGAAGACCGGCGCCGCCGACGCGGTCGGCGCGGCCACGACGCTGAGTCCTGCGCCCGCTACGAGCACGGCCGCGGCGACGAGGGAACGGAGGAAGGACTGGCGCATGTGCTGCTACTCCCGGCTGCTGCCGGGAGCGGGCGCCCGCGGTCGGCTCAGAGTAGGGCGGTCGTGGACCCGCGAGGAAGGCGCAAGGTACACGAACGCCCTGCTCGGGGGGTACGGGAGGCCACTTCTGCCGGAACCTCCCAGGAAGTCCCCGTGCACGTCGGGGCGGCGTCCCCGCCCTGTCGGCGCAGCGTCCCCACCCTGTCCGGGGAGTGTCCCCACCCTGTTGCGGCCGCCGCCCGGGTCGCGTAGCCTAGCGAGGTTGCGTGCATCTGCACGCGCTTGCGTGCTGCCCACCGGGCAGGAGCTCCGGCTCCGGCCGGACAGGCGGGCGGTGCGCCGACAAGTGACCTTGGGTGGGTCGGGCGGGGCTTCGTGCCGCGCGTGATCCACGGTAACCACACATGGAGGAAACCATGGCAGCAGTCTGCCAGGTGACCGGAGCCGTCCCCGGCTTCGGGCACGCCATCTCGCACTCGCACCGGCGCACCAAGCGCCGCTTCGACCCGAACGTGCAGAAGAAGACGTACTACGTGCCGTCGCTTCGCCGTAACGTCACCCTGACCCTCTCGGCCAAGGGCATCAAGGTCATCGACGCCCGTGGCATCGAGTCCGTCGTCAAGGATGTTCTCGCTCGCGGGGTGAAGATCTAATGGCCAAGCAGCAGGACGTCCGTCCGATCATCAAGCTCCGTTCGACGGCCGGCACCGGTTACACGTACGTGACCAAGAAGAACCGCCGCAACGACCCCGACCGTCTCGTGCTCAAGAAGTACGACCCCGTAGTGCGCAAGCACGTCGACTTCCGCGAGGAGCGCTAAGTATGGCCAAGAAGAGCAAGATCGCCCGCAACGAGCAGCGCAAGGTGATCGTCGACCGCTACGCCGCCAAGCGCCTCGAGCTGAAGAAGGCCCTGGTCGACCCGGCCGGGACCGACGAGACCCGTGAGGCCGCCCGCGTCGGCCTCCAGAAGCTCCCCCGCAACGCCTCGCCCGTCCGCGTCCGCTCGCGCGACGCCGTCGACGGCCGCCCCCGCGGCAACCTCACGAAGTTCGGCATCTCGCGTGTCCGCTTCCGTGACATGGCGCACCGCGGCGAGCTGCCCGGCATCACCAAGTCCAGCTGGTGACCCAGCGCCGCTAGCGGCGTGAACGATCGAAGGCCCGTGATCCATCGGATCGCGGGCCTTCGTCGTCCCGCCGGCGGACGTAAAATGTGCGGATGACCGACTCCAGCCTGCCCACCGTCGCCGATATCGCGGCGCTCATCGACCACGCGATCCTGAAGCCCGAGCTCACCCGCGCCGAGGTCGACGCCCAGCTCGACGAGGCGCGAGCGTCCGGCGTGTTCAGCGTCTGCGTCCGCCCCTCCGACATCGCCCACTCGGTCGCCCGGCTCGAGGGCTCCGGCGTCCTGGTCGGCACGGTCATCGGCTTCCCTCACGGCACCACCTCCACCGCGGCGAAGGTCGCGGAGTCGCGTCAGGCGCTCGCCGACGGCGCGTCCGAGCTCGACATGGTCGTCAACATCGGCCGCCTTCGGAGCGGCCTGCTCCAGGACGTCGAGGACGACGTCCGCGCCGTGGTCGAGGCCGCCGAGGGCCACGTCGTCAAGGTCATCCTCGAGACGAGCCTCCTTGACGACGAGCAGGTCGTCGAGGGCAGCCGGGCCGCCGAGCGCGCCGGCGCGGACTTCGTGAAGACCGCCACCGGCTTCGCGGGCGGAGGCGCGAACGAGCACGACCTCCGCCTCATGCGCGGCGCCGTCTCGGAGGCCGTCCAGGTGAAGGCGTCCGGCGGAGTCCGCGACCTCGACACGCTCCTCGCCTACCGCGGCCTCGGAGTCACCCGCTTCGGCACCAGCGGCTCCGCGACCATCCTCGGCGACCTCGCGGCGCGGCACTCGGGCGACTCCTCCGCGGCACGTGTCGACTCCGCCTCCTACTGACGGAGCGGCCGACGAGGGCCGCACCGCACCCGCCGACCGGATGACGCCCGTGCGCCTGCGCCCGGGCCGCGCCGGCCGGTGGGCGGAGCGGACCCGCCGCCCCCTCGACGAGATCGCCCGCGCCCTCAAGGAGCGCGTCTACGCGACCTTCACGGGCCTGGCCGTGGTGATGATCTACCTCGTCGGCGACCACCCCGACGCGGTCCACGCCCTCCAGAGCCTCGTGATCTCGATCGTCGGGATCTCCGCCGCGGGCTTCGTCGCCGAGGTGATCGCGCACCAGGTCGTGCACGCCTCGGCGCCCTCGCGCTCCGAGACGCACACCATGTTGCGGATCGCGGGCGGGGCGCTCGCCTCGGCGTCGCTGCCGGTCCTCGCGCTCGGTGCCGCGGCGCTGGGCTGGATCGACGCGACGGTCGCGCTGCGGATCGGCGCGGGCGTCTACGTCGCCACGCTCGCGGGGATCGCCCTCATCGCCGTCGTGCGCGCGGGCCTCTCCTGGAAGGAGAGCCTCGTCTCGCTGCTCGGGATCGTGGGCCTCGGCGTGCTGGTCGTCGGCGTGCTCGCGCTCGCGCACTGATCCGGAGGCGCCGCCGCGCGTAGGCTCGGACGGATGACGTCACGCACCAGGGTCGAGCTCGGCCGCCGGGAGGACCTCGGCGCCGACTGCGCGAACTGCTTCGGCCTGTGCTGCGTCGCCCTCGCCTTCGCCCGCTCCGCCGACTTCCCGTTCGACAAGCGCGCCGGGGACCCGTGCGTCAACCTCGACGGCGAGGACGCGTGCACGATCCACCGCCGGCTCCGGCCGCAGGGCTTCGTCGGCTGCACCGTCTTCGACTGCTTCGGCGCCGGTCAGAAGGTCTCGCAGCAGACGTTCGGCGGCGTCTCCTGGCGGTCCGACCCGGCCGTGCGCGAGCGGATGTTCGCGGTGTTCCCGCTGATGCGCCGCCTGCACGAGCTGCTCTGGTACCTCGACTCCGCTCTGGCGCTGCCCGGCGTCGGCGCGCCGCTCCTCGATGAGCTGCGCGAGCGGTTCGACGCGGTGCACGCGCACACCCTCGGCGAGCCGGAGCAGGTGGTCGCGGTCGACGTCGACGCGGAGTACGGAGCGTCCCGGCCGCTCCTGATCGCGGCGAGCGCGGCCGCTCGCGCAGGAGCGGCGCCGGCTGCCCGCCGGTCGAGGGGCCGTCGGCTCGCTCCGGGTGCCGATCTGGCGGGCGCATCGCTCCGGAACGCGGACCTGCGGGGGGCGGACCTGCGGGGCGCGCTCCTCCTCGCCGCGGATCTGCGGGGTGCGGATCTGCAGCGGTGCGACCTGCTCGGGGTGGACCTGCGCGACGCTGATGTGTCCGGCGCGCGGCTCGCCGAGGCGGTCTACCTCACCCAGGCGCAGGTGAACAGCGCCCGAGGGGATGCGGCGACCACGCTGCCGTCGCACTTCGAGCGCCCGTCGCACTGGGGCGGCTAGGCCGCCGGGTCAGAGGCTGCGGGGGCCGCCCAGCGACTCGTCGCCGCCCTCGTCGTCGACGCCGAGGGCCTCGACGACCTCGCGGCCGAGGAGGTGCGCGCCGCTCCAGCCCTCGATGACGCACCGGGGGAACGCCTCGCGGTCCGGGGAGCCGAGCCATGCGGCCGCGGCCTCGCGGGCCCACGCCTCGGAGGCGTACACGCCGATGATCTCGGTGCGGTCGTCCCACGGCGTCGCGGTCGAGAGGACGAAGTGGTCACCGTTCACGATCGGATCTCCTCCGGCTCTCGGGGTTCAGCGACCCCGTGGGAGTGCGGGACCGGACCGGACGCTACCCGCGGGCGGGGGAGCGCGTCTCCGGGGTCGACACGAGCGCGGATGAAGGCTACGGGAACGTCGAGCGCGGCGCGATCACCCGATGGTCCCACGCAGGCGGGCGTTCAGCCCACCCAGAGCGGTCGCGATCTCGTTCTCGTCACTTCCGGGGAGGAGGGCGCCGCCCTGCTCGAGGCCGTGGCGCAGGGCCTCGACCTCCTCAGGGGGGAGGCCGCCGCTGTCGAGGAGGGCCTGGAGGGCGGCGAGGATGCCGACGAGGGCGACGGCGTCGTCCAGGTCGAGGGGGCGGACGCAGGACTTGTCCATGTCATCGCTCCTGTTCGGGTCAGGGGTTCGGGGG
>NZ_PSVK01000029.1:0-24114 GCF_002931115.1 Rathayibacter sp. AY1E6
GGCGGGGGGTCTCGAGGGGCGGGCTGCGCCCGCTGCTCGATCAGCAGGAGGGCGCCGCTCAGGCCTCGACCCAGGTCCAGGTGCCGGCCGGGCCGTCGACCGAGACGTCGCCGCCGGAGCGCGTCACGGTGAACGCCGTCTCCTCCCCCGTGTCGTGCGCGACGACCCGGACCGGCGTCGCTCCGTCCGGCCCCGGGAACACCCTCAGCTCGAGCCCGTCGAGGTAGTCGTACTCGGCCGAGTCCTGGCGGGCCCCCACCGGGATCACCGCGCCCTCGCGCACGTACAGCGGCAGCGAGTCGAAGCCGTGGACCTCGCGTCGCCACTCCCCCGTCGAGACGATCCGCTCGCCCGTCCACCAGCTCGTCCACGTCCCGCGCGGGAGGTAGAACTCGACCGTGCCGTCCTCGGTGAACACCGGAGCGACGAGCAGGTCGTGCCCGAGCAGGTACTGCGTGTCGAGGTGGGCGGCGCTGCGGTCGTCCTCGAACTCGAGCGCCATCGGCCGCATGATCGGGACGCCGGTGCTCGCCGCCTCCGCCCCCGCCGCGAAGAGGTAGGGCATCAGCGAGAGCTTCAGCCGGGTGAAGAGCCGGGTGACCTCCACGGCCTCCTCGTCGAACGCCCACGGCACGCGCACCGAGGAGGATCCGTGCAGCCGCGAGTGCGAGGAGAGCAGGCCGAACGCGAGCCAGCGCTTGAACACTCCGGGATCGGGCGTTCCCTCGAAGCCGCCGATGTCGTGCGCCCAGAAGCCGAACCCGCCCAGCGCGAGCGAGAGGCCTCCGCGCAGGGTCTCGGCCATCGACACGTAGGAGGAGGTGTTGTCCCCGCCCCAGTGCACCGGCAGCGCCTGCCCGCCGACCGTGGCGCTGCGGGCGAAGAGGACCGCGCGGCCCTCGCCGAGCTCCTGCTCGAGCACCTCGTGCACCGCTCGGTTGTAGAGCTGGGTGTACCAGTTGTGCATGGCCTCGGGGTCGGTCCCGTCGGCCCAGACGACGCCCTCCGACGGGATCCGCTCGCCGAAGTCGGTCTTGAAGGAGTCGACGCCCTGGCGCACGAGGACGCGGAGCTTCTCCTGGAACCAGGAGGTCGCCTCCGGATTCGTGAAGTCGATCAGCGCCATGCCGGCGACCCACATGTCCCACTGCCAGACGTCGCCGGAGGCCGTTCTGAGCAGGTAGCCCTTCTCGCGCCCCTCGGCGAACAGCGGCGACGCCTGCGCGATGTACGGATTGATCCAGACGCAGGTGTGCAGCCCGCGCTCGTGCAGGCGGGCGAGGATCCCCTCGGGGTCGGGGAAGGTGCGCGGGTCCCACTCGAGGTCGGTCCACTGGAACTCGCGCATCCAGAAGCAGTCGAAGTGGAACGCCGACAGCGGCAGCTCCCGCTCCGCGAAGCCGTCGATGAAGGAGTTCACCGTCTCCTCGTCGTAGCTCGTGGTGAAGCTGGTCGTCAGCCACAGTCCGTAGCTCCAGGCGGGGACGACGGAGGGGCGGCCCGCGAGGCCGGTGTAGCGCCGCAGCACGTCCTTCTTCGTCGGGCCCTGGATCACCAGGTACTCCAGCGCCTCGCCGCCGACCGAGAACTGCACGCGCTCGACCGCCTCGGAGCCGATCTCGAACGAGACGAGGCCGGGATCGTTCACGAGCACGCCGTAGCCGCGGCTGGAGAGGTAGAACGGGACGTTCTTGTAGGCCTGCTCCGAGGAGGTGCCGCCGTCGGCGTTCCACACATCCACGGTCTGGCCGTTCTTCACGAAGGGGCCGAAGCGCTCGCCGAGCCCGTAGACCAGCTCGCCGACGCCGAGGTCGAGCTGCTCGTGCAGGTAGGCGGCTCCGTCCGGTCCGGTCAGGTAGCCCTGCGCCTTGTGCCCGGAGCCGGTGAGGCGCGTGCCGGTCGAGGTGTCCCAGAACTCCAGCGACCACGGAGCGCCCTGCCTGATCCGGACCTCGAGGGCGCCGGTGCGCAGCACGCCGCCGGACTCCGTCACCTCCGCCGCTCCGACGTCGCCCTCGGCCAGCTCGAAGCCGGGGCGCACCGCCGTCCCGCGCCAGTGCTCGATCCGCACCCGCGCGACCCCCTCGGCCGGCGAGGACACCGTGACCGTGAGCGCCGGCCGGTTGAGGACGTCGCCGCGGCCCTGGATGACCCGGGTCGGGGCGATCACCTCGAGCGAGGTGCCGTCGGTGCGGATGTCGTACGCCTCCTGCGCGAACAGGGGCGTGAATCCGGCCCGCGTCTGCCAGAACCCGTCGGTGAACTTCATGGAGGTGCCTTTCGATGGCGCGCCGGCGGATCCCGTGAGGGAGGCGCCGACGGAGGGAGAGAGGGCTACTTGACCGCGCCGGCGGTGATGCCGCGGGTGAGGGTGCGCTGGAAGATCAGGAAGAAGATCAGCGTCGGGAGAAGGCCCAGGAGGGCGCTCGCGCTGGTCGTGGTGACGTCCATGATCTTGTCGCCCTGGAGGCTCGAGATCGCGATCGGGACGGTCTGCGTCGCGTCGCTCACCAGGAAGACCAGCGGGATGAGGAACTCGTTCCAGGTCCAGATGAAGAAGAAGATCATCAGCACCGAGAGGGTGGGCCGCGAGATCGGGACGATCACCCGGGTGAGGACCTGCCACTTCGAGGCGCCGTCGAGAGCCGCGGCCTCGAGGATCTCCTTCGGGAAGGTGCCGTAGACGCTCGAGAGCAGATAGGTGCCGAACGCCGACTGGATGACGGTGAAGATGACGATGACCGACAGCTGGGTGTCGTAGATCCCGACCGCTTTGAACATGTAGTACAGCGGGTAGAGCAGGGCCTCCTGCGGGAGCATGTTCGCCAGCAGGAACAGGACGATGATCCAGCTCCGGCCTCGGACCCGGCCGATGCCGATCGCGTAGGCGTTCAGCACCGAGAGGGCGACGGCGAGGATCGCGACCGACCCCGAGATGAGGATCGAGTTGCCGAGCTTCTCGGGGAAGTCGACGCGGCTCCAGAAGGTCGAGAGGCCGTCGAAGGAGAGGCCGGTCGGGAAGGCGAGCGGGCCGTTCGCCGAGTACTCCGCGGGGGTCTTGAAGGAGTTGAGCAGGATCAGCAGCACCGGGCTGATGATCACGAGCCCGATCACCACGGCGACGGCGAGGATCACCCAGTCGCCGAGGGTGCGCTTCGTCGTGCCCTTCGCGGGCTTGGCGGGACGGGAGGACGAGAGGTCCGCGTCCTCCGTGCCGGCCTGAGTGAGGGGCAGGGTCTCGATGGCCGACATCAGCGGGCTCCTTCGCTGCGCTCGACGCGCTCCTGGGCGCGGATGAACAGCACGGCGAGGATCACGATGACGATCGTGAGCGCGGTCGCGATGGTGGCGCCGTAGCCCACCTGCTGCTTCTGGAAGAACTCGGTGTACGAGTAGTAGGAGGGGACGATCGTGGAGTCGCCGGGGCCGCCGCGGGTCAGGGCGTAGATCGGGCCGAAGACCTTCAGCGCGGCGATGGTGCAGGTGAGGGTGACCACGAAGATCTCGGGCCGGATGATCGAGACCGTGATCCAGCGGAAGCGCTGGAACCAGTTCGCCCCGTCGAGCTCCGCCGCCTCGTAGAGCTCGGGGTCCACGCGCTGCAGCGCCGCCATGAAGATGACGACCGGGTAGCCCAGCTGCACCCAGATCATCACGACCATGATCGAGAGCATCGCGGTGTCCGGCTTGCCGAGCCAGTCGTGCGAGAGGGAGCCGAGCCCGACGGCCTCGAGGATCGAGTTCAGCGCGCCGTTGTCGGGGCGGAGGATCCAGCCGATGACGATCGCGGCGATGACGGTCGGCAGGATCTGCGGCAGGTAGTAGGTGGCGCGGAGGAAGCTCGCCAGGCGCCCGCCGAACTTCTTGCCGACGAGATCGAAGAGGATCGCCGCGAGCAGGAGTCCGAGGATCGTGGGGACGATCACCATCGCGATGATCATGTAGACCGAGTTGAGGAACGAGGTCCAGAACTGGTCGTCGCCCATCAGCTCGATCCAGTTGTCGAGGCCGATGAAGATCGGCGGCTTGATGCCGCGCCAGGACGTGAAGCTGACGTAGACGTTCCAGATCAGCGGGATCAGCACGATGAACGTGAAGAGCACGAACCCGGGGATCAGGTAGAGCCAGTAGCCGCCGGAGCGCTTCTCGCGGGGCGGCGTCGTGGGAGGCGGCGCGCTCTCCGCGCGACGAGGTGCTGTCGTCGTCATGGGTACTCCTAGGTCGGACGGGGTCGTGGGTGTGCTGCCGCGGGATGCCGCTCCGGTACGGAGGCGACGGCGTGTCGCGTACCGGAGCGGCATCCAGCGGGGGGGGGGTGAAGGCTCGGCGGTGCTTGTGCGACCCCGTCGAGGAGTCGCCGTCACCTCACTGGGTCTTCCGCTGCCGTTCCGCGCCTGCAGGCGCGGGGCCGGCCGCCGTGGCCGACATCACGTGACGCTTCCGCGTCACGTGATGTCGGCGACTCCGTCGTCGTACTTGGCCTGGAGGTCGGACAGCATGGCGGACTCGTCGGAGGAGCCGTTGATGAGCTCCTGCGTGGCGGCGACCAGGTCGTCGTAGAAGGTCGCGGTGGGCCAGTCGGGGTAGAAGGAGAGCTGGTCGCCGTCGACGACCGTCTTCCACTGCGAGAGCAGCGCCTTGCTCTTCTCGTCGGTGATGGCGCTCTCGTCGACGACGAGCGGGATGCCTCCGTTGTTGCCGATGAGGTTCTGGATCTCGGGTCGCATCGTTATGTCGATCCACTTGTAGGCGAGATCCTTGTTCTTCGCCGTCTCCGGGATCACCCAGTGGTTGCCGGCGGAGCCCATCGTGAACTCGGCGCCCGGGAAGAGGAACGTGTCCCACTCGAATCCGGTGATCTCGGTCTTGAAGCGGCCGAACCACCAGGAGCCCGAGAAGAAGATCGGGTACTCGCCCGAGATGAACGCCGTGCCCGCGTCCTCCGCCTTCAGCCCGGAGGCGTCGGCCGAGACGTAGCCCTTGTCGACGTAGGTCTTCAGCTGGTCGGCCGCGTAGCTCCAGGCCGCGTCCTCGAAGTCGACCTCGCCCGTGTAGGTCTGGTAGTCGGTGATCCAGGAGCGGTCGGCCTTCAGCAGCGCTAGCTGGTAGAAGAGCTGCTGCAACGGGTACTCGGCGCCGGCCTCGGCCAGCGGGGTGATCCCCTTGGCCACGAAGGCGTCGAGGACGGCCGTGAACTCCTCGTAGGTGGTGGGGACCTCGAGTCCGTTCGCGGCGAAGGCGTCCTTGTTGTAGTAGACGAAGGTGAACTCGCCGTAGTTGGGGATGCCGTACCAGGAGCCGGAGCCCATGATCCCGTTCTCGTCGTACTTCGCGGTGGTCTGGAGCGCGCCGGGGATCAGCGAGTCCCAGCCGTAGAACGCGACCGCCTCGTCGAGGTTGGTGAGCAGGCCCTGGCTCGAGAGGAGTCCGCTGGTCGCGTTGCCCTTGTTGTACTCGACGACGTCGGGTGCCGAGTTGGAGTTGAAGATCTGGCTGGCGCCGGTGCGCAGCTGCTCGAAGGCCTTGAACTCGTACGCGATCTCGGCCCCCGTCTCCTGGGTGAAGATGTCGCGGGCGGCGAGCCACGCGATGCCGCGGTCGCTGTCGGGCGTCTCGAAGTCCCAGAGGGTGAGGGTGCGGCCGGCGCCGTCGACCGTGGTCGAGAGCGCATCGGAGCCGGCGTCGGAGCCGCCATCAGAGCAGGCGGCCAGCGCGAACATCGCGCTGAGGCCGACTCCGCCGGCGAGGAGGTTGCGCCGGCTGAGACCGGCGGTCGGGCGGTGGAAGGCGGAGCGGGATCGGAGCGACATTGCGGTGGTTCTCCTTCGAACGGTGCGGTGGTGCTGCGGAGGTGGTGCAGGGAGCGCTCTCTCGCGGGGGCATGGTGTCGAAGCGTTTCGACAGTGCGCAGAGCCGGAGCGGGCAGGAAGAGGGTGGAGGACTAGAGGGAGGCCGGCGCGGGAGTGCCGGACGGGACCGCCGGCACCGGAGCGCCGGTCGGAGCGACCGCGAGGGATCCGCGGTCGACGTAGGAGGGCGGGAGCAGCTCGACGCCGACGGTGCGGCCGGAGTCGATCTGCTGGAGGGTCCGCGCGACGGCCGCTCGGCACATCGCGTCGAACGGGAGGGGAAGACTGCTGGTGGGGACCGGGAGGGCGCCGCCGTCGTAGCTGGCGCAGGCCGCCAGGATCGACAGGTCGCCGGGGACGGAGAGGCCGCGCTCGAGGACGCGCTCGATCGCCGCCTCCGCCACGGGCTCGTTGCAGTGCAGCACGAGCGCGGTGGGCGGGACGGGTGCGGCGAGGATCGCGTCGATCGCGGCCTGTGCGCTCGGGCGGCCGATGTGCGGGCGCTCGACCGCGATCTCGACTCCGAGCGCCGCGGCCTCGGCGCGGAACGCCTCGTCGAAGCGGCGGACGAAGCCGGCGTTGCGGTCGGTGTAGGACTGCGGGTGCTCGAGCAGGCCGAGCGAGCGGTGGCCCAGCTCGGCGAGCCGGCGGACGCTCTGGCGGGCGGCCTCGGCGAAGTCGAGGTCGACGCAGGCGAGATCGTGGGAGTCGGCGGGCACGCCGATGAAGGTGGCGGGGACCCCGGCCGCGCGGATCAGCTCGGCGCGGTCGTCGTCGTCGTCGACGCCCATCAGGACGATGCCGTCGACGAGCGAGGAGGAGGACACGCGCCCGATGCCGCTGGACGCCTCGTCGGTGACGAGCAGCAGGACGTCGTAGTCCGACTCCCGGGCGCGCTCGAGCACCTCGGTGACGAAGCGCATGTGGGTCGGCAGATGCAGCTCGCCGCGCATCGGGGCGGAGAGGGCGAGGATGTGGGTCCGCGCCCCGGCGAGCATCCGGGCTCCCGCGTGGGGCCGGTAGCCGAGCTGGCGCACCGCGTCGTCGACGCGCTGCCGGGTGGAGGCGGCGATCGAGCGCTTGCCGGAGAGGGCGTAGGAGACGGTGCTGATCGAGACTCCGGCAGCGCGGGCCACATCGTGGATGGTCGCCATGGCTCCTCCTGCCGGACGTCGTCGTCGGTCGCGGTCGAGCTTCGAAGCGCTTCGACCGGTCGTGCTGGAGCGACTGTACGCACAGTCGAAGCGCTTGCGCAAGCGATCCTCGCGACGACCTCCCCGGGCGCCGGCCCGCTCCGCGAGCGGTTCCGCGGCACGAACGGGCGGCACCCGCGAGGGGCCGGAGGGCGACGCGCCGGGCCTTCCGCTCGTTGCGCCTCCCGACCCTCAGGGGATATGTTGGGCTCAACAACAATTCGGCGACGTCGCCGGAAAGGATTCGGATCCCATGTCCCTGACCCCCACCCGCGCCGACAAGTTCTCGTTCGGCCTCTGGACCATCGGCTACAACGGGACGGACCCGTTCGGCGGCCCGACCCGCGAGCCGCTCGACGTCGTCCACGCGGTCGAGAAGCTCGACGAGCTCGGCGCGTACGGCCTCACCTTCCACGACGACGACCTGTTCGCCTTCGGCTCCACCGACGCCGAGCGCCAGACCCAGATCGACCGCCTCAAGGGCGCGCTGGAGTCCACCGGCCTCGTCGTGCCGATGGTCACCACCAACCTCTTCAGCGCCCCGGTCTTCAAGGACGGCGGCTTCACCTCGAACGACCGCGACGTCCGCCGCTTCGCGCTGCGCAAGGTCCTCCGCAACATCGACCTCGCCGCCGAGCTGGGCGCGAAGACCTTCGTCATGTGGGGCGGCCGCGAGGGCGCCGAGTACGACTCCGCCAAGGACATCCGCGCCGCGCTCGAGCGCTACCGCGAGGCCGTCAACCTGCTCGGCGACTACGTCACCGACAAGGGCTACGACATCCGCTTCGCCATCGAGCCCAAGCCGAACGAGCCCCGCGGCGACATCCTGCTGCCCACGCTCGGCCACGCGATCGCGTTCATCGACTCCCTCGAGCGCCCCGAGCTCGTCGGCGTGAACCCCGAGGTCGGCCACGAGCAGATGGCGGGCCTGAACTTCACCGCCGGCATCGCCCAGGCGCTGTACCACGGCAAGCTCTTCCACATCGACCTCAACGGCCAGCGCGGCATCAAGTACGACCAGGACCTGGTCTTCGGCCACGGCGACCTGCACAACGCGTTCTCGCTCGTCGACCTCCTCGAGAACGGCGGCCCCGGCGGCGTCCCGGCCTACGACGGCCCGCGCCACTTCGACTACAAGCCCTCGCGCACCGAGGACGAGACCGGAGTCTGGGACTCGGCCGCCGCGAACATGCGCACCTACCTGCTGCTCAAGGAGCGCGCCGCGGCCTTCCGCGCCGACCCCGAGGTGCAGGAGGCGCTGGCCGCCGCGAAGGTCGCCGAGCTCTCCACCCCGACGCTGAACGAGGGCGAGTCGTACGACGACCTGCTCGCGGACACCGCCTCGTACGAGTCGTTCGACGCCGACGCCTACCTCGGCGGCAAGGGCTTCGGCTTCGTGCGCCTGCAGCAGCTGGCCACCGAGCACCTGCTCGGCGCCCGCGGCTGACCCGCACCCCCTGAGCCCGCGGTCCGCCGCGGGACGACCTGAGACGGACGAGATCCCCTGCACCGGCACGGGATCTCGTCCGTTCTCCTGCATCCGGCCCGGTTCCGCACCGGACGCCCGAACCCGAACCCCCCAACGAAAGAGGACAGCGATGACGCTCGTCGCAGGGATCGACTCGTCGACCCAGAGCTGCAAGGTGGTCGTCCGCGACCTCGACACCGGCGCCGTGGTGCGCACCGGCCGGGCGAGCCACCCGGACGGCACCGAGGTCGATCCGGCCGCGTGGTGGGAGGCGCTGCAGCTCGCCCTCGCCGACGCCGGCGGGCTCGACGACGTCGCCGCGATCTCGGTCGGCGGCCAGCAGCACGGCATGGTCGTCCTCGACGAGAGCGGCGCCGTCATCCGCCCCGCTCTGCTCTGGAACGACACCCGCAGCGCGCCCGCCGCCGCCGCGCTCATCGAGGAGCTCGGAGCCGGGGCCTGGGCGGAGCGGACCGGATCGGTGCCGGTCGCCTCCTTCACCGCCACCAAGCTCCGCTGGCTGCGCGACGCCGAGCCCGAGAACGCCGCCCGTGTCGCCGCCGTCGCGCTCCCCCACGACTGGCTGACCTGGCGCCTGCTCGGCTACGGCCCCGACTCCGCCCGTGGTCCGCAGCTCGACGCGCTCACGACCGACCGGTCCGACGCGTCCGGCACCTCGTACTGGGGAGCGGACGGCTACGACCTCGACCTGCTCGAGCGCGCCCTCGGCCACCGCCCGCTGCTCCCCCGCGTGCTCGGCCCCTCGGAGGAGGCGGGCCGCACCGAGAGCGGACTCGTCGTCGGCCCCGGCGCGGGCGACAACGCGGGCGCCGCGCTCGGCCTCGGCGCCGGCCCCGGCGACGTGGTCGTCAGCATCGGCACGAGCGGCACCGTCTTCGCCGTCACGGACGACCCGGTGCGCGACGCCTCCGGGACCGTCGCCGGCTTCGCCGATGCGAGCGGGCGCTTCCTGCCGCTGGTCGCGACGCTCAACGCCGCGCGCGTGCTGGCCTCGACCGCGACCCTGCTCGGCAGCGACTTCGACGAGTTCGCCGCACTGGCGCTCGAGGCGGAGCCGGGTGCCGACGGCCTCGTGCTGGTCCCCTACTTCGAGGGCGAGCGCACGCCGAACCTGCCGGACGCGACCGCGAGCCTGCACGGGATGACCATCGCCTCGACCACGCGACCGAACCTCGCCCGCGCGGCGATCGAGGGCATGCTCTGCGGACTGGCCGACGGGCTCGACGCCGTTCGCGCGCAGGGAGTGGAGGCGCGGCGCATCCTCCTCATCGGCGGAGCCGCGCAGAACCGCGCCGTGCAGCTCGCTGCATCGCAGGTGTTCGACGTGCCCGTGCAGGTGCCGACGCCCGGCGAGTACGTGGCCGATGGTGCCGCCGTGCAGGCCGCCTGGGCGCTGACAGGATCGCGTCCGACGTGGACCGTCACCTCGGTGGCCGAGCCCGCGCCGGACCACCGCCCCGTGATCCGCGAGCAGTACGCGGCCGCCCGCGCCTGAGAATCCGGCCCCGGCCCTCTCCAGGGTCGGGGCCTCGCCGCAAGCCCCAGTGGACGGGGAGCGGAATCGCGCTACTCTCATTACTCAGCCAGCTGACTAATGGAGGAGCGACATGACCGCCACACGAACCCCCGACCGCGCCGACCGGATCCGCCAGGTCGTCGTCGCCGTGAGCGCGGTGCTCGCCCTCATCGGCTCCTTCATCGGCTCGGGCGCCGCGGGCGGCACGCAGATCCAGAACGCGGCCGGCGGCGCCCTGACCGCGTCCTCGACCCCCATCGCTCCCGACGGCCCCGCCTTCGCGATCTGGAGCGTCATCTACACCGGCCTCATCGCCTACGCGATCTGGCAGTTCCTGCCCTCGCAGACAGCCCGCACCCGCCACCGCCGGCTGGGCTACTGGGCCGCCGCGAGCCTCCTCCTGAACGCCGCGTGGATCCTGGTCGTCCAGGCCGGCTTCCTGACGCTCAGCGTCGTCGTGATCGCCCTGCTGCTCGCCGTGCTCGCGCGCATCTTCGTGATCCTGCGGACCACCCGCTCGGCCGGAGTGGTCGACGCGATCGTGACGGACGGCACCTTCGGGCTCTACCTCGGCTGGGTGTGCGTGGCCACGGCCGCGAACGTCACCGCCGGGCTCGTCGGCGCGGGAGTCGGCAGCGCGGACGGTCCGGGCGCCGCGGTCTGGGCAGTCGTCGTCCTCGCCGTCGCCGCGCTCGTCGGACTCCTGATCGCGGTCACCGGCCGCGGCCGCATCGCCCCGATGCTCTCGCTCGTCTGGGGACTCTCCTGGGTCGCCGTCGGCCGCTTCGCCGGCGAGCTCGTCTCGGTCCCCGCCGGGATCGCCGCGCTGGTCGCCGCCGCCGTGGTGCTGGTGGTCACCCTCCTGGTCCGCGCCACCGCGGGACGCCGGGTCAGCGCCGCCTGACTTCTGCGCGACGAAGGCCGAGAGGCCGGGACAGCCCTGGTCCGGGGCCGCCCGGCCTCTCGGCCTTCGTCGTGGTGGCGGATCAGGTGATCAGCGTGTCGACGTACTCCCGGTTCTCGTCCATCCACGCGGCGAGGGCGGCGGAGCGGTCGTCGGCCCCGTCGTTGAACAGCGCGTTCTCGAGCGAGTAGAGCGTCTTCGAGTCCATCCGGAAGTCGCGGATCCAGCGGCTCATCGTCGGGTAGTCCGCGTCGAACGCGGCCGAGCCGAAGGAGTGGATCCCCTCCGCCTGCCCGAGCAGGCCCTTCGGGTCCTCGAGGTCCTTGACCGGGAAGGCGTCGTAGGCCCAGTGCGGGCGCCAGAGCGTGACGGCGATGTTCTCGCCCGCGGCGGTCGCGCTCGAGAGCTCCTGGAGCATGGCCGGCGTCGAGGAGGTGAGGTAGTCCATCCCCTCCAGGCCGTAGCCGGGGATGACGTCCTCGGTCGTCGTCTTGTTGAGACCGGAGCCGGGCTCGATGCCGATCAGGCGGTTGCCGACGACGCCCGGGTCGGCGGCGAGCTCCTCGAGGGAGTCGATCGGGGCGTCCTCGTTGACCGCGATGGTCAGCTTCGCCTCATCGTTCCACGCGCCCAGGTCGACGATCGAGTCGCCGTACTGCTCGACGTACCGGGCGTGGGTGAGCGGCAGCCAGGTGTCGAGGGCGAGGTCGTAGTCGCCCGTCGAGAGGCCCTGGAAGCCGGGGGCGACGTCGGCGTTCTGCAGGGTCACGTCGTAGCCCTGCTCCTCGAGCACCGCCTCCCACAGAGCGGAGACGGCGATCCCCTCGTCCCAGCCCTGGAACACGGCGACGGTCACGTCGGTGCGGTCGCCGTTGTCGACGGAGGAGGCGGTGGCGGGAGCGGCGAGGGTCGCGGCCCCGAGGGACGCGACCAGGCCGATCGAGACGACGCCGACGGCCGAGCGGGTCGCCACGACGGCGCGGCGGTTCTTCGCCCGGGCGACCCTCGCCGGCGAGGGCGAGCCCAGCGCGCCGGTCATCCGGTCGAGGACGACCGCGAGGATCACGACGGAGATGCCCGCCTCGAAGCCGAGCGCGACATCGATCCGGTTGAGGCTCGCGACGACGTCGCCGCCCAGCCCTCCGGCGCCGACCATGCCCGCGATGACGACCATCGAGAGCGAGAGCATGATGACCTGGTTGAGGCCCGCCAGGATCGAGGGCAGCGCGAGCGGCAGCTGGATCTGGCGGAGGATCCGCCACTTCGAGGAGCCGAACGACTCCCCCGCCTCGACGAGCTCCGGGTCGACGCCGCGGATGCCCAGCTCGGTGAGCCGGACGCCCGGCGCCATGGCGAACACGATGGTCGCGACGATGCCCGGCACCACTCCGACCCGGAACAGGATCAGCGCGGGGATCAGGTAGACGAAGGCCGGCATCGTCTGCATCAGGTCGAGCACGGGCCGGATGACCGCGGAGGCCGTGCGGTTGCGCGCGGCGAGCACGCCCAGCGGCACGCTCAGCGCGATGGCGATCACGGAGGCGACGAGCACCAGCGCGAGGGAGTCCATCGCGTTCTCCCACTGGTCGACCCCCACGATCAGCAGGAGCCCCACGGCGGTGCCGGCCGCGAAGACCCAGCCGCGGACGGCGTAGGCCAGTACGGCGAGGAAGGCGACAATCACCCAGAAGGGCGGTGTCGCGAGGACGAGGTCGACGCCGGAGTAGAGGGCGCCGAAGACGGTGCGCAGCAGGTCGAAGACCGGCTGGAAGGTCTGCGTGAGGACATCGACGGCACCCTCGGCGAGGGCGCCGAGCGGGAGGCGGAATCCGAGATCGGTCATCGTGCACCTCCGTCCGCCGCGAGGACGGCGTCGTCGACGGGGCCTCCGGTCGCGTGCAGGGTCGCGGTGACGACCTCGGTCGAGACGGTGGCGGGCGGCTCGATCACCGGGTGCTCGCCGGTGCGGGCGGGCACGTTGCCGAGCGCCGCGAGCAGGGTCACCCGCGGGATCGCTCCGAGCAGACGCCCGTCGGCGTCGACCACGGCGACCGGCAGCGCCGACTCGACGGCGGGCTCGATGACCTCGCTGAGGGCGGTGTCCGGACCGACGGTGACGACGTCGGAGGTGAGGACCGCCGAGAGGTCGCCGGTGCTCCGGCGCACCTGCTCGATCACGTCGCGGTCGCGTACCGTGCCCAGCAGGCGGCGTCCGCCGCCGACCACGAACGCGGCCGAGGTCTGCAGGTCGCGCATGCTCCGGAGCGCGGCGCGGGGACCGGCCGCGAGGGTGACCACGGAGCGGGCGGGCTCCATCACGGCGGAGGCGGTGAGCACGCGGGCGCGGTCGACGTCCTGCACGAACTGGGCGACGTAGTCGTTCGCCGGATCGGTGAGGATCTCCTCCGGGGTGCCGATCTGGACGATGCGGCCGTCGCGCATCACCGCGATGCGGTCGCCGAGGAACATCGCCTCGTTGAGGTCGTGCGTGATGAAGACGATGGTCTTGCCGAGCTCGTGCTGCAGCTCGATCAGCTGCTCCTGCATCTCGCGGCGGATCAGCGGGTCGAGTGCCGAGAACGCCTCGTCCATCAGCACGATGTCGGTGTCGGCGGCGAGCGCCCGGGCGAGGCCGACGCGCTGGCGCATGCCGCCGGAGAGCTCGTCGGGCATCTTCTCGTGCCAGCCGGCGAGACCGGCGCGCTCGACCGCGAGCAGGGCCCGCTCGCGGCGCTCGGCCGCGGGGACGCCCTGGATCTCGAGCGGGTACGCGACGTTGTCGAGCACGGTGCGGTGCGGGAGGAGCGCGAAGTGCTGGAACACCATCGACACCGACGAGCGGCGCACGCGGCGCAGCTCCGCCTCGGAGACGCCGGTGATGGTGGAGCCCTCGATCAGGACCTCGCCCGCGGAGGGCTCCTGGAGCCCGTTCAGCATGCGGATCAGGGTGGACTTCCCGGAGCCGGAGAGGCCCATCACGACGAAGATCTCGCCGCGGCGCACGGTGAAGGACGCGTCGATCACCGCGGCCGTGCCGAGTCCGGCGAGCTCGCCGCGGTCGGCGCCCTCGCCCAGTCGGCGGACGACCTCGTCGGGCTTCCGGCCGAACACCTTGAAGAGGTGGCGGGCCTCGAGAGCGGGGGTCGCGGGATCGGCGCCCGCCTCGCTCCGGGGCTCGCTGATGATCTGCTGGTTCTGGTGCACGTACACTCCGTCGGCGCGCAGGGACGACGCCCTGCGCTCATCTCGTGGTGCCGGGTCGGGAGCGTGGGACAGCCGTGCGTCGAGCCTCCGCGTGCGTCCCGCCGCTCAGCGCGGCAGGGGGTGGAGGCGAGAGCGTCCGAGGCGGCCTCGGGGCCGCCTCCACTCCCGTTGACCGTACGATCGCGGCGCGTCCTGGGGGACGCCGTGCGAGCGCGGACCGGTTCATCGGGGCCCATGAGGACCGCCGACCACGGTAGCCGCGGAGCCGCCGAGGGGCAAACGTCGGACAATTGCGGGGGCGGGTCCAGGGGTGGTGATGAACCGATCGGTGCGAGCGAATGTGCTGGTCGGAGCTGGTTTCCGGAGTGTTGCGCGATCGTTACCGTGATGGCGCGGCCGGCGGCGCTCGTTCCGGCCGGTCTCCATCCGCCGCTGCTCGACCGGCGAGGAGGCCCCGCAGCTCAGACGGTGGTCTCGCCCGCCGGGCCCGAGGGGGCCGCCGCGCCGACTCCGCTGACGGGCTCGCCCTGCCAGGACACGAGCGTCCACGCGTCGCCCGAGCCCTCGAGGACGACGACGCCGGTGTTGTCGAGCAGGTGGTCGGCGATGAAGCGCGCATCGAGGTCGAGGGAGCGCAGACCCGCCCAGCAGCGGATGGCCGCGCCGTGGCTGATCAGCGCGACGACCTCGTGCCCGAGCGCCTCCGCCTCCGCCACCACCGCGTCGTAGCGCGCCGCGAACTCGTCGCCCGTCTCGCCGCCCGCCAGCCGGATCGACGTCTCGCCGCCGGCCCAGCGGAAGACCGTGCCCATGTACTCCTCGACCGCCGCGTCGTCGCCGCGCATCTCGAGCCCCGCGGCCGCGACCTCGCGGATGCCGTCGCGCTCGATCGGCTCGAGCCCGAGCGCCGCGGCGAGAGGGGCGGCCGTCTCGTGGGTGCGGACCATCGTCGAGACGAGCAGCGCGCCGATCCCCTCGCCGGCGAGCTGACCGGGCAGCGCCGCGGCCTGGGTGCGGCCGAGGTCGGTGAGCCCGGGTCCGGGGACGCGGGTGTCGAGGAGCCCGGCGACGTTGGAGGGGGTCTGGCCGTGGCGGATCAGGAGGAGGCGCATCCGCCCACGCTAACCGCGGAGGCTTGGCTTCCGGGGCGCGCGGTCGCGCTCGCTCCCGCCGTTGTGCGGCGAGTGCGGCGCTGTCACGATGTGCGGGGACGCTCCCGGACCGGGAGCCGCAGACGGACGGGACGGGCGGACATGGCCTCCGAAGACGGTTTCTCGAAGGACGAGCGCGCGGCGATGAAGCAGCGCGCGGCCGAGCTGCGGGCGGAGGCGAAGCGGCAGAAGAGCGCCGACAAGGCCGACGCCGACCGCAGGGACGCGGAGGCCGCGATCGCCGCGATGACCGACGAGGAGCGGCCGATCGCCCAGATGCTGCACGACGTCGTCGGCGAGACCGCTCCCGACCTCCTCCCGAAGACCTGGTACGGCTTCCCCGCCTACGCGCGCTCCGACGGCAAGGCGATCGTCTTCTTCCAGCCCGGCGCGAAGTTCGGCACGCGCTACTCGACCCTCGGCTTCCAGGACGGCGCGCAGCTCGACGACGGCACGATCTGGCCGACCGCCTACGCGCTCGTCTCTGCCGACGCCGAGACGCGCGCCGCCGTCACCGAGCTGGTCCGCCGCGCGGCCGGGGCCTGATCCCGTGGCGCACGTCTACGACGAGGTCGACGAGAGCCTCTCCTCCTGGATCCACGAGCAGCCGATGTGGTTCGTCGCCACCGCGCCCCTCGCCGCCGACGGGCACGTCAACATGTCGCCGCGCGGCCACGACTCGTTCTCGATCCTGGGCCCGCGGCGCGTCGGCTGGGTCGACTACACGGGCAGCGGAGTCGAGACGATCGCGCACCTGCGCGAGAACGGGCGCGTGTGCCTGATGTTCGCGTCGTTCGGACCGCGTCCGCGCATCGTCCGCCTGCACGGCACCGGCTCCGTGCACCTGCCCGGTTCGGAGGCGTTCGCCGAGGTCGCGGAGCAGCACCCCGAGCACCCGAGCACCCGCGCGGTCGTCACCGTCGAGCTCACCCGCATCAGCGACGCGTGCGGCTGGGGCGTGCCGGTGATGGAGCCCATCGGCGAGCGCGACCTGCTCCTCCTCCAGGCCGAGAAGAAGGGCCCCGACG
Organism: Rathayibacter sp. AY1E6; assembly: GCF_002931115.1. Lineage (NCBI taxonomy): Bacteria > Bacillati > Actinomycetota > Actinomycetes > Micrococcales > Microbacteriaceae > Rathayibacter > Rathayibacter sp. AY1E6. The sequence goes on from NZ_PSVK01000029.1 coordinate 16,335, forward strand.
GCATGGCCGAGTACCGCGCCACGCGGAACGCGGTCAGCATCGACGGGCTGCCGGGCTACCCGCTGGACTGAGCGGGCGGGAAGCGGCCGCAGCGCGGCGCGCACGAGCACGCCGACCAGCTCGAGCAGGGTCTCAGTGACGACGGCGAGCGGGTTCGACCCGGTCGGGCGGGAGCCGACGGAGAACCGAGTCCTCGTCATTCGTCAAGTCCTCGACCGCTGACCGCCGCTCAGCACGACCAGACGTGCATCACGGTCCGTCCCCCGTTCGGGAACCCCGGGTCGATCGACGTGTTCGTCGTCGGTGCGGGTCTGAAGCGGGCGCTCCTCGCGGGGACGATGACCGGCGGCCTCGTCGACGGGTACACCGCCGCCGTCTCAGGGAGATCGCACAGCGCGACGGGACGGGTTCGCGGAAGCACCCACGAGGACGCTTCGCACACGTCCCCAGGGGATGTACTCCTGGGACCAGTAGTCGGCCCGGATCTTCAGGAGGGGCCCCTCGACGGTGGAAGCCACCGAGATGGAGCGAGGGTCCCGGAGGGTTCCCGCGATGCGTGTCTGCGGGGTCCTTTCGAGCTCGCTCCACAACTGCTCGGGAGTGATTCGCGTCGGGAGGGACGACCGCGAGCAGCCGCCGGCATCCACCGGAGGCGCATTCGACGGTCCCGCTGACGAGCTCGCTCCCCTGTGGACGGTCGATGGCCGAGGCCGCCGACCGCGCTGGTGAGGCTCATCCATGGGTCGGGACGAGAGCGAGCTCCGGGGAGCTCCGGCCGATCCCAGGAGGGGCGGACGTGGAGCGCGGCTGAGGCCTGCTCGATCGACGATCCGATCGGACGGCGTCCACACCATCGGCCCCGCAGAGATCCCCTGGCCGATCCGCCCGCCGCTACGCCCGCTCGTCGACGGCCCGGATCGAGAACAGCTCCTGCGGGGTGCAGTCGAGCGCGTCGCAGATGAGCGTCAGCGTCGTGAAGCGGATCGCGCGGGCGCGGTTGTTCTTGAGGATGGAGAGGTTCGCCATCGTGATGCCGGTGCGGGCAGAGAGGGCGGTGAGGGTCACGCCGCGCTCGGTCAGCACTGCTCCGAGGTGGCAGTCGATCCGGTGCCTCTCGTCGTCGGCGGGCTCAGACAACGCCGTCGACGTCCCGTTCGAGCTTCGCGCCGGCGCGGAACGCCGCCGTCAGGGCGAGGGCCACCACTCCGGCGAGCAGGACGGGGACGGGCCACTGCGGCAGGTTCGTCCCGATGGCCTGGTAGTCGCCGCCGAGGAAGGCGTCGCGCTGCTCGTCGGTCACCCGGCCGGCGGCGAACAGCAGGCCGATGCCGGAGCTGAGGTACAGGCCCGCCGCGGTGTCGGCGAGGCCCTGCGCCACTCCTCCGATCAGCAGGGCGAGGCTCAGACGGCGCCAGTTCGCGAGGACGAAGGGGTCGAACGGGCGTCCGGCCGCGATGCCGCGGAGGACCCGCAGGAGGAAGACCGTGGCGAGGACGATCGTGACCGCCTGGAGGAGGCTCGGCAGCGCACCGAGCAGGCGGAGGGAGAGGGCGGCGTCGGCGAGCGTGGGCGCGGTGCCCTCGCGCGGCTCGGCCTGCAGCAGCTGCGGGAGGCTCCGGAGCGGGAGGCGGCCGTCCGCTCCCCCGAAGACCAGCAGGGTGCGCCCGGTGGTGACGGTCCAGGTCTGCAGGAGCGCGGTGAGCACGGAGAAGACCGCGACGATGAGCAGGACCGCCCTGGCCACCCGGAACACGCGCGGACGCTCCCGGACCGGTCCGCTGGGGATGACACTCGTCATGGCGTGCTCCTTATCGATCGTCGATGTTATCGAGTATCGATACTACGCACGCCGGTCCGGCGATGTCGACCCGCGGCGCCCCGCCGACCACGGAGACGGCGGGAGGGGTGGTTGCCCGGGGCGAGGAGCCCGATCTAGCGTGGAGGGATGTCGGATGCGAGGGAGCGCGCCGCCCGGTACCGGGCCGGCGTCGCGGGCGAGGAGGAGGCGGAGCAGCCCGCCCTGCCGGAGGATCCGCTCGAGCGGGCCGCGTTCGTCGAGACGGCGATCCAGCTCGCGATCCGCTGCGGCGACTTCGACGACCTGCCGGGATCGGGGAAGCCGCTCCCGGACCTGGGCGCGGCCCACGACCCGGACTGGTGGATCCGCCGCAAGATCGAGCGCGAGAACCTCACCGGTATCGGCCCGGCCGCCTTCCTCCTCCGCGCCGAGGACCGCGCGCTCGACGAGCGCCTCGACCGCCTGCACCGCGAGGAGGAGGTGCGCGCCGAGCTCGCCGACTTCAACACGCGGGTGATCGAGGCGCGCCGCCAGCTGCTGGGCGGGCCGCCCGTCGTCACCCGGCTCCGGGACGTCGACGAGGAGGTCGCCGCCTGGTCGCAGCGGCGCGTCGATCGCGCCGCCGCGGCCGAGGCCCGGGCGGCCGCCGAGCCGGAGCGGTCCCGCCGCTGGTGGTCGCGGCGGCGCTGACGTCCCCGGAAACCGGACAGACCTGCCCCTCCCACTGGGGTCCCGCCCCGGGAAACCGGGCGGGAGCGCGCCTCCGAATCATGCGTGCACATCAAGTCGACCGGAGTCCGCATGCTCACCGCCACCACCCCCGCACGCCTCCCGGGGGCCCGCCCCTCGACCCTCGCCGCGCCGCCGCTCGCGCTGCTCGAACCCGACTCGGACCGGATGCTCGTCATCCGCGCCGCGGAGGGCGACGACCGCGCGTTCGCCACCATCGTCCGCCGCTACACCGGGCTGCTCCGCGCGACGGCCGCCCGCACCCTCCGCAGCAGCGCCGACGTCGACGACGTGGTGCAGGAGACGTTCCTCGCGGCGTGGACCCACGTGGACAGCGTGATCGACGGCGAGACCATCGCCGGCTGGCTCGTCACGACCGCGCGCCGCCGCAGCGTCGACCGGCTCCGCTCCAGCGTCTCGCGGCTGCGAGCCGAGCTGGACGACGAGTTCCCCGCCTCCGCTGCCGACGACCCGGAGCACGCCGCGCACTGCGGATCGGTCGCCGCCGACGCCAACCGGGTGCTCGCCGCGATGCCCCCGGCCCAGCGCCGCTGCTGGGAGCTGCGCCAGCTGGAGCAGTGCAGCTACGACGCGATCGCGCACGAGCTGGGGCTCACGACCTCGACCGTCCGCGGACTGCTCGCCCGCGCCCGCGCGACCCTCCGCACGGAGCTCGCCCACTGGCGCTGATCCGCGCTGCGGATCTCGGCGCAGGAGACCGGGCGGGGGCCTTCAGCGCAGGAGAACCGGCCCCGCGCCGATCCGCACCCGGAACAGCGAGTACGGGTACGTCCGCAGATCCGTGCCGCCCTGGTAGTCGGCCTGGCGGTGCAGCTGGTTCGCGGTGACGTACAGGTGCTCGTCCGTCGCGATCGACATGGTGTCGGGCCAGAGCAGCCGCTCGTCGTGCACGATCGTCTCCATCGTGCCGTCGGTGCGACGGCGGACGATCGCGTTGTTCTCGTAGCTCGTGGCGTAGAAGCGGCCCAGCGCATCCGTCTCGAGGCCGTCCGCTCCCCCGCCCTTGTCGCCCTCGTCGACGACGGTCGCCGCGACGTCCTCGTCCGGCACCGACCGGTCGACCAGGGCCGCCGTCGCCACGCTGAACCAGCGGCGGGAGGCGAGCGGGCAGTACCAGAGGCGCTCGCCGTCGGCCGAGATCGCGATGCCGTCGGCGCCCATCGTCACCGGCTGCGGGTCGCCGTCTGCCGGGCGCTTCATCAGCACGCGGCCCTCCGCCATCGGCACGAGCTCCGGAGGAGTGAGCGCCTTCGTGCTCGGGTGGTCGTGCAGGCGGCGCCAGGCGGTCCCCGCCTCGAGGTCGACGACGATGATCCCGTTCGGGCCGGAATCGGCCGAGTCGGTGATGTAGGCGATGCCGCGCCGCAGATCGAAGCGCACGTCGTTGAGGTAGGTGGTCGGCAGGGCGACGTCCGGCTCGAGGACGATCACCTGCTCGACGGTGTCGGTCGCCAGATCGACGCGGACGAGCTTGGGGCCGCCCTTCTTCGTCGGCTCGAACATCGGGCTGCCGGTGTCGAGGATCCAGAGCCGGTCGGCCGGATCGACGACGATGCTCTGCACCGAGACGAGGGCGCCGGCGTCGTCGATCCCCGACGGCGTGTTCCAGGCCTCGTCCGGGTAGGGCACCGCCGCTCCGTCGACCAGCTCCACGACCGTGGCCGGGACCTCGTCTCCCCACTTCGGGAAGTTCACGAAGATCCGCCCGGTGTGCGAGACGCTGACGCCGGTGGGCATCGGCCCGCTGGTGAAGGCGTGCACGAGCTCCAGCTCGCCGAGCGGCTCGTCGACCGGGCGCGTGCCGCGGGTCTCGTCGGTCGGTCCCCAGAATCCCATGGTGCTCTCGCTGTCCTCCCGCTGGCGCGGGCTCGTGGCGGTCTCGGTGCCGGTCGGGTGCGGGGTCGGTGCCCGCCGCGACCGGTGCTCCTCATCCTGCGCGCCGGCGCCGGTCGGCGGGGAGGAGGTGGCGGAGGAGGCGGCGAGCGCCTAGCATCCGGCCGCCGCCGGCGACCCGAGAGCCGCGACCGAGGAGGCGGAGGAGGGCCGGCCCGCGTCCGACTTCGGCACGGCCTTCACGAAGGGGCTCAGCATCGGGACGCGGCAGTGCCCGGTGGAGCGGGTCTCCTCGGCGGCCGCTCCCGCCGCCCGCAGCGCACCGCCCCCCGCCGTCGCGCTCACCCGTTGGTCGGCGGGTCGCCGGACCACTGATCCGCCGGCCGTCCGCTTCCGGACATGACCGCTAGAGGGCGTTGCCACTGCGGCCGCTCACCTGCCACGGTCGCAGAGCGACCGACGACGGTCCACCGATCAGAAGGACCGAGGCCCGCACATGGACGACTCCTCTTCGACCGAGACCAGCACGAGCGAGATGACGCCCGAGGTGCTGGCCGCGTTCAGCGACGCCTGGACCCGCCACGACCTCGAAGCGCTGATGAGCCACATGACCGACGACTGCGTGTACGGCGCGTCCGTCGGCCCCGAGCCCGGCCGCACCTGGACGGGCAAGGAGCAGGTCCGCGAGGGATTCGCGCTCATGCTCGCCTTCGACACCGGACAGGAGCGGCACGAGGAGGGGGCTCCCCTCATCGCCGGGACGCGCGGCGCGGCCACCTGGTCCTTCACCGGGACCGGCCCCGACGGCGGACCCCAGGTCACGCGGGGCTGCGACATCTACGAGTTCCGCGGCGGGAGGATCGCCCGCAAGGACGCGTTCCGGAAGGTCTACCGGGCGGACGAGGAGTAGTCCAGGTCGGCCGCCCTCGCGCAGCGGAGCCGGAGCGGCGTCCTCGTACCGGGTGGCCCCGCGCCTCCCCGCGGAGCTGATCGCATGGCTGGCCACGTCGGCGGGCAGCTGGGTCGTCGGGCAGGTGCTCACGACCGACGGCGGGTTCAGCCTGTGACCGGAGCGGCGGCGCAGCGGCTCCGGACCTAGTCGGAGGCGACGGCCCGCACGACCGCGCGGGCGACCTCGAGCACCTCGCGCTCGTGGCTCAGATGCACCTCGTGCACGGCTCCCGGCCAGGACAGCAGCGGCGCGTCCAGTGTGGCGGCCACGCGCCGATGCGCGCGATGCAGGGAGGACCCGGGCCGGCGGTCCGCAGTCACCACGGCCGCGGGGACGGCGGGCAGCTGAGACTCGTCGAAGCCCCGCGCCACCTGCTCCAGACCGGCGGCGGCGGCGGCGAGCCCCGGCAGGTCGACGTCCGCCATCGCGAGAGCGGCCGCGCGCGCGTCCGGGCTCATCGCGTAGCGCCTCGCCGACCGGGCGGCGCTCGTGCGCAGCAGCGCGGACAGCGCTCGGCCTAGCCCCGGCAGCCTCGAGAGCGTCGCCGTCGCCCGGGCCGTCCGCTCCACCTGACGCGCCAGTGCCGTGTCGTTGACGGGCGTCGGGTCGAGGAGCACCAGTCCCGCGACGTCCTCGGGATGATCGCGAGCGAGCAGCATCGCGACGGCACCGCCGAGACTCTGGCCGATCACGACGACGGGACCTGTCCCGAGGCCGGCCAGCACGGCGTGGACGGCGTCGGCGGCGTCGGTCAGTCCGCCGGCGACCTCCGACCCCGCTGTGCCCGGTCTGTCGTAGAGGACCACCCGGCAGCCCGGATCGACGATCAGGCCCTCGACCAGCCCGGGGAAGAACCCGTCGACGGCCTCGCCCCCGCCCGGCAGGAGGAGCACGGGCTGCCCGGACTCACCCCGCACCTGCAGCATCCGGCGAGCCTAGCCGGGGAGCCGTCCGGCGCCGACGTCCGGCGCGGCCGGGCCCGGGGATGATGGGCGCATGGGAACTCGTGGGGCCGGAGTGCTGTGGGTGGTGAGCGCGCTCGCCTACGTGGGAGCGGAGGCGGTCGCCGCGTCCGCGTTCCCGGGCTACAGCTACGCACGGAACTACATCAGCGATCTCGGCGTGCCCGAGGTGGGCGTGTTCCAGGGGCGCGCGATCGACTCGCCGCTGCACGCGGTGATGAACGCCGGATTCCTCCTGCAGGGGGCGCTCTACCTCGCCGCCGCCGTCACGACCGTGCGGGCGGCGCGGGGCGGATCGCGGGGGCTGTTCCTCTCCCTCGCCGTGGTCTACGCCGTGGGCATCGCCGTGGTGGGCCTCGTGCACGGGAGCAGCGCCAGTGCGCAGAACGGGATCGGCGGCCTGCACGTGGTCGGCGCCGCGATGGCGATCGTCGGCGGCAACGCGGCCTCGATCGTCGCCGGTGCCGCGGCCCGGCGCGGCCGCGCCCCGTGGGCGCTCGAGACGGTCGGGATCGTGCTCGGTGCGGCCGGCCTGCTCGCGCTGCTGATGCTGCAGGTCGACACCCGCGTGCCCGGCGTCGACCTGCTGCCCGACGGCGTCTGGGAGCGCGCCTCCGTCTACGCCGTCACGGCCTGGCAGCTCGCGACCGGCCTGCGGCTGCTCCGACGGCCGGAGGTGCCGCGGCAGCCGCGGCCTCCTCAGACCGCGGGCAGCGGCGCGCAGGTGCGCAGCGCCGTGCACCGGCTCTTCCAGCTCGGGATCCGGATCCCGGAGGCCCTCTCGGTCGTCGTGTTCGACGACAACCCGTGGAGCGAGCTGGTCACCCCGCCGCTCAACGTCGTCCGCCAGCCGATCGACATGCTCGCCCGTCACAGCGTCGAGCTCGTCCTCGCCCGCATGCAGGGCCGCCTCCCCGAGGCGCCGCAGCACATCGAGGTGCAGGCCGACCTCGTCATCCGCTCCAGCTGCGCCGCACCCCCGCGGCGCTGATCCCCCTCCCCCTCCGAAAGGCACGCCATGTCCGATCCCGTCGTCGTCACCGCGATCTTCACTCCCGCCGAGGGGCAGCGCGACGCGCTCGTCGCCGCCCTCTCCACCGCCATCGCGGAGGTGCACGAGGAGGAGGGCTGCGAGCTCTACGCGATCCACGACTCGCCCGACGGCACCATCGTCATGCTGGAGAAGTGGACGAGCGGCGACCTGCTCGACGCGCACGGCGCCGGCGAGCCGGTCGTCCGCCTCAACGCGGCGATCCGCGGACTCGTCGCCCATCCTCCCGTCGTGACGCGGCTCGTCCCGATCCCGGCCGGCACCTCGCAGCAGGGCGAGCTCTAGCCCCCGGGGGCGGGGCCGCTCCGGATCCGGATCGCGCGCCTCCCGCCGGAAACGCGCGCGAAACAGCGGAGGCCTACGGTCGGGAGCGACCCCGCCGCCCCCGGGGGCTAGAGCTCGCCCTGCTGCGAGGTGCCGGCCGGGATCGGGAC